>DRQV01000128.1 GCA_011371325.1 Thioploca sp. | reverse complement strand
ACCATCAAACTTGCTTTTGATGTATAACTCTCATTTGCAACAACTAATTTGATACCATGTTGCTCAAGTTTGTAACTAAGTTTGTCAACAAACTGACCTAGAGATAAGTTCGTTAATCAGGTTATCATATGATTAGCAAAAATATCCAACTAAAATATTTAAACATTTGTATTTTAGATGGTAAGTGATTTTAATATTGGAAAAACTTATTGATTTATTATGATATATAAAATATAATGGTCGATTTAACAAATTATAACATAATAATAAAATTTAACATAAGGATTAGTTAAATATGGTAAACAACCTATGCTCTAAATGTTCATATAGAGCTGGGTTATTTATCAATTAAATTACGGAAGTTATAATGATAATTTTAATCAAACAGGTAATTGAAACAGTAGCTAAGTTAATAAACTCTAAACCAACAGCCCTTATAACTATTAAAAACCGATCTACAGGTGTGATAATCGGTGGTTGGACAAAAAATGAGTTTGTTGCATATAATAAAGAAATTATAATAGAAAAAACTCCTTTGGAAAAAATTATTCCATCTAAAGAAGCTCATACTTACCCTGGAAAAGTAATAGAAGCTTTACCATTTCCCACCTATAAAGATACAGATAAAAACAGTGGTTTCAGTTGTTTATGTTTGCCATTATTAAGTAGTAAACAACAAGTAAAAGGAATTTTAATTGTTGCCCAAAAAAGAGGTAATCCATTACCATCTGATAGGTTACAAACTTTAAATTCAATATTGCCATTGATTGCAGCTATACTAGAGAATAATTTAGAACATGAACGTCTAATAAAGCTTGCTACCACGGATGAATTAACTAATTTATATACACGTAGTTATTTTGATACTCGATTACAAGAAGAATTTACTAGAGTTCATCGTCATGGTGGGGTTGTTTCCTTATTAATGATAGATGTAGATAGTTTTAAACGAGTTAACGATCTCTACGGCTATAAAGAGGGTAATAGAGCCTTACAAGAAATAGCTAAAATTATAGATTCATCGATTCGTAAGGAAATTGATATTCCATGTAGATATGCAGGAACTCAATTTATGTTGTTATTGCCTAATACTGATGTTGATGGTGCTTTTATTTTAGCAGAACGAATTCGTCAGCGATGCGAAAAAAATAAAATAACTACTCAAAATGGTGCTACAATTAGAGTTACGGTAAGTATTGGATTGACTCATAACATGGAAATTGCTCATGAAGATTTGGTAGATGACGATACAATTAATCAAGAAATGAACCCAATAACAGAAGTATCTAAAGAAGAAATAATTCAACGAGCCGATTTGATGTTGCATGCTGCTAAAAAAGCAGGTCGCAATCAGGTTATGGTATGGTGGTAATCTTTCATTAATAATATTAAATGATGTCAACATTAGTTGTAGTAAAAAAAAATGGGGTAGCCTGTATAGCAGCCGATACCCTAACTTGTTTTGGTAATAAAAAATTGAGTGCTAGCTATGATGCCTTTCCAACAAAAATGCTTAGTGTTGGTGATTTTTATATTGGTTTAGTTGGTAGTGCTGCTCATAATTTGGTGGTAGAAAGCTTACTTTCTAATAAAAAAAAGTTACCAAACTTAAACAACCGTTTGAAAATTTTTGAGTTTTTCTGCAAATTACATTCTCAATTAAAAGATAATTATTTTCTTAATCCCAAAGAAGATGAGCAAGACCCTTACGAATCAACTCAAATGGATTTATTTATTGCTAATCGTTATGGAATTTTTGGAATATTTAGCTTACGAGAAGTATTTGAATATAAAAAGTTTTGGTCAATAGGTTCGGGAGGAGAATTTGCTCTTGGAGCTATGTATGCTGCCTATAATAATTTAGATTCAGCGGAAGAAATTGCTAAAATTGGGGTTAAAGCTGGAATAGAATTTGATGATAGTTCAGCAGCACCTATTGAATATTATAATATTAATTTAATTGATAATTAGCTATGGAATCATCTTGTAATTCGGTTATTATTCTGATTCCTGCTAAAAATGAAGTACAAACAGTGGGTAAAGTTATTACTGAAATTAAGTCTAAATTATCTGCAACCATCGTAGTAATTGATGATGCCAGTACTGATGGCACTATCAATATTGCTCGTTCTGCTGGAGCAACTGTATTATCATTACCATTTTCATTGGGTGCTTGGGGAGCTATTCAAACTGGTTTACGTTATGCTGCTAAATATAATTTTAAAATTGCTATTACGATGGATGCCGATGGTCAGCATGAGGCCGATTCACTTCCGATCTTATTAGATGCAATTCAGCAATGTGATGTAGTTATTGGTGCTTATCCACAACGTGGTAGTTTATCTCGCCAGGTTGCATGGCAAATCTTTCGTAAATTATCCGGTATAAATTTAGAAGATTTAACTTCCGGATTACGTGCTTATAACAATAAAGCCATTGAGTTGTTAACGTCCAAATCAGCAATTTTATTAGATTATCAAGATATGGGAGTATTAATTTTATTACATACAGCCGGCTTACAAGTAATTGAAGTTCCTACTTTAATGTATCCTAGAAGCAATGGCCATTCCCGAATTTTTAATTCTTGGTTAGCAGTTATTAAATATATGTTATGTACTGGTATTTTATGTTTAGCTCATGGCAACTATGGTAAAAAATGTCGTATCAAATAACTTCTGCAATTTTAGGAATATGTTTAGCTGCCATTATTTTATGGTTAATTCGTCGAGATCATTTACATTCACGGCATGGTTTTTGGTGGTTATTAATTGCTCTTGGGGTAGTTTTACTAGGTATTTTTCCTACTTTTATTGATAAATTAGCTATTTTTTTGGGGGTTAATTACCCACCAACCTTATTATTTATTTTTGGTATGGGGATGATTTTAATTAAGGTTATTAATATCGATTTGCACCAGTCTGATTTAGAAAGAAAGATACGAATGTTAGCTCAAAGGATGGCTATTTTAGAAGAGGAGAAGGAAGATTAGTTTGTATCTTTAATTTTATTAACGTGACTATTGGAGTATCCTTTGCTTATAAATTACATATATGTTTGCTATTAAGTATAATTACAGAAATATATTTTCTCATTTTCTATCAAGATGTTAAATCTAAAATTTAAAATATTTGCGTTAATAGGTACGTTGTTATTAGTTATGTTGATAGCAATTATTACTAGTGAAATGCAGGTAAATAATGCTGAAAAAAGCTTGCCTCTATTAGAATTGGCTAGTGAATTAAGCAGAATTCAAGTAGAACAGAGTTTATGGCTTGAACGTTGTCTACAATATTATCAAACCGAAAAATTTACTATTGCTAAAAACAATTTTCATAATCGAACTGCGTTAGTGAATAGTAAGTTAAATGATTTGAAATTTTTAATAACTCAAAAAAACATTTATTCAAGTGATTTATCTCAAATTATTAACAAACAACTAATAGCTGTTAATCAACAATATATTGGCTATGAAAATACAGCTATTAATATATTACAATTAGTTGAAAATCACCAAAGTATT
>DRQV01000127.1 GCA_011371325.1 Thioploca sp. | reverse complement strand
TCATTTGTTGCTAAGTATTATCGTTTGGATACTGTAGTCACAACTATTGATGCTGTCCATATTAGTCAACAATTAGCAGAATATGATGAATCCGTTAAACAAGTTGCTTTAGCAAATCATTTAGTTTTAACCAAAATAGATTTAGTTGATGATTTAGAGGTTTTAATCAATCGTTTACAACAAATTAACCCAACTGCTAAATTACATAAAGTAAACCTTCATGAACATTATTTGAATGCAAGTACTTTGTTTAATACCAATAATTATAATGAACATACTCGGCAAATTGATATTAATCGTTGGTTACAAGCGAAATCATATAATGACCAATCACATAGTTATAATACCTATATTAAAAATTTCTGTATTGAATATTATGAACCATTACATTGGTTGACATTAGAACATTGGATACAGCAACTGACTCGTTTGCGTGGCAAAGACCTACTTAGAGTAAAAGGGATTGCTTATACTTATGAGACTGATTTACCAGTGATAATTCAGGGTGTTCAACATATATTTCAATCCCCTACTACTCTAAAAACTTGGCCTGATGATAAAAGATGTTCACAAATTGTATTTATCACAAGAAATATTGAAAAACAATTGGTTGAGCAGGTTTTACAAGCTTTAATCAAGAGTAAAAATCAGGTGGATATATGTAATGCTGCCTTACTTTTATTATAATTTATAACTTGGCATGTAGCGATTTTTAATTATTTTTCTCTTCCATCCATTTCCAACTTATTAACACTGCAGTTATACAAATTATGCTTGCACATGAGTAATTTGCTGTAGCTCCATATATTTCCCAAGTATAACCACTGATTAAACTACCTATAGCACCACCAGCACCAAAACTCACACTCCCATAAAGTGCCTGGGCTTTTCCTTGGTGTTGATCTGTAAAATTTTGGCGAATAATCTGCATTGCTACAGCATGATACAAACCAAAACTTGCTGCATTTAATAATTGAGCAAATATTATTATTGATACTGATTCTATATAATAACCAATCAATAACCAACGTAATGCAGTGATCGCAATACTAAGAATAAACAAATTATTAATTACAAACTTAGCGAACAATTGCTTAATAACTAAAAAAATTCCTATTTCAGCTATTACTCCCAATGCCCATAATAACCCGATTATATCTCTGGAATAACCATTATCTTCTAAATAAATAGAGTAAAAAGTATAATAAGGTCCATGACTAAACTGCATTAAGAAACAGCTTATAAATAGTGCTATAACTGTGGGACGAGTTATAATTTGATAAAATGATTCAGTAGAAATAGATAAATTAGCAGTTGCTTGTTCGGGAATTAATAGACTAGTTAACCAAATACAAGTAAATAAACCTATTAATAATATTGGTAATAACGTGATGCTAATATATTGAAATAGCCAACCAAATAATATTACAGTTATGATAAAACCAACCGAACCCCACATTCTAATTATGCCATATTGATATGGTCGTTTACCTAATAAATTAAAAGTTACTGCTTCAAATTGAGGTAAAGCTGCATTCCAAAAAAAACTGAATAAAAATAGTGTTATAATTAACCAAGTATAGCTCTGATCTATTAATATTCCAGCAAAAAATATTACTGCTAATATAGAGCTAAATCTAACCAAGAAAATATGTTTTCCAGTGTAATCAGCAATCCAACCCCAAATATTAGGAGCAATTATCTTGGTTACCAAAATTATTGCCATCAATTCACCAATTGCATTAGCATCAAAACCTAAAGTATGCAAATACAGTCCCCAGTATGGCACTAAAGCACCTAAGCTACCAAAATAAAATAAGTAAAATACTGATAATTGCCAATAATAATTCATATTTTTAAATTATCATATCGGAATTTTTTGGAAATGGGTATTTAGATAACAAACAGGTTTTATCGAAGAATTGAAAATAGAAATTTTTAGTAACTGAAGCTAATATAAAATTACTTCAGTTAAATTGTATTAATACATATTCATCAATGGTTTAGATAAACTTTTACCTACAAAATCTCCATGTAGCATACCTTTTTCAGTCAAAACAATTTCATCATTATTAAAGGTAATAAAATTATCTGTTGCCAATTGTTGCATAATTTCAGTACAAAATGCACTCAACTTGAAACCATATCTACTTTGGAAAACTTTTAAATCTAGTCTAATCAATTTCATACCTAATACAATATCTCGTATCATTTTATCTAAACTAGTCATATTATGACCACGATTGATAGGTAATTTACCTTCTCCTACTATTGATATATATTTATTAACTTCATTAGTACTTTGGAATACCCAATCACCTAAACGACCAAATGCTGATGTTCCAAACGGATAGTAATCATCACCACGCCAGATACTAGGCGCATGTACATGTACAAATTCGCCATTTTTAGTAAAAGTAAAGAAACACCAAGGTTCATATTCTGATTGAGCAAATTTGCCTAATGCGTATCGCATAAATTCAAGTTCTTGCTCATCAGAAGGCAATTCTATGGTTTTATTACGAACATCTTTGTAATATTGAGTATTAGCATATAATTCCATCTTGTAAATAGTAATGCTTTCCACTCCAGTTTCCAAAGCTCGTTTAACACTATACTTCCAGGTTTCAAGAGTTTCGCCAGCTAATCCACTCATTAAATCAATATTAACTGATGCACCAGTATCTTGAGCAAATCCAATAGCTTTTAATACTTTAGCTTCAGTATCTTGACGATTAGATAGTTTTATCACATCATCATATAAAGATTGTACTCCCAAACTAATCCGATTTACCCCAATATCTTTTAAAATATTAGCTTTTTTTTGAATTAAAGTAACCGGTTCACCTTCAACAGTAAATTCAGCACCTTCAATAACATTCAAATGCTTACGAATGGTATCTATAATCTTAGCTAGGTTTTTTCCATCTAAAAGTGTCGGAGTTCCACCACCAAAATATATCGAAATAATAGGTCTTTCATTTAACCGAAATTTTTTAGTAGCAATCTCAATTTCTTTGCATAAAGCATCAACATAAAGATCTATTTCAGATTTCCTACTCCCAGTTACGGTTCGGTAATAGCAGTAGGAACATTGCTGAGCACAGAAAGGAATATGCACATAAATATTGAGTGGTTTAGGTTCCAACATCTCTGTGTCAGTAGCTTGTTTCCAATGTTGGAAATTAGGATAATTAGTGATAAAACCTCTTCTAGAAGGGGTTAAGTTAGTAATAAATCCTCTTCTAGTAGGTTCTAAATGATCTGTCATTAAACTGTTCCTAATTTAGTAGAAATAAAATCAGCCAAAACTTGGAGATTTTTAAAAGGTTCCATACTCAGTTCTTCATCTGAAAATTGAAAATCAAAACATTTTTCAATTAGAGCAATAAATTCCATAATTGTTACAGAATCAAGCCCTAACCCCTCTTCAAATAAAGAAGCTTTTTCATCAATTTCCTCTAGTTTACGGTTTACATCTAACTCTTCAACAATAATATTTTTCAGTTGTGCGATGATATTGTCGGACATTATTGTACCTGTTTTATTTATACAAAGAATATAATTATACAGTATAAATTAATTAGTAAATAAATTTTATTAGATAAGTTATTAATTTATAGCCATAAATATATAATATTCATAAAGTAAATATTTTTTATATAAAATGACTAAGATTTTAAGCTTAAAAAGATTGGATTTCTATAATCTACAAAATTTGAAGTTTATTAAGTTGTTATTACCTCCAATTTTGCAGAAATTAGATTAGGAATATATTTTAATAGAGTAATTATACGTTACTTATTGATTAGTTTTATAATTTTTTATAAATTTATGAAATACTCAATTTAGTTCGTACTGTCAAAACTCCATCAGTAGCAGTTAAAGTATCTATCACTTCTTGGGGTATTTCATTGTCAACATCAACCAAATTGCAAGCAATTTCACCTTTGGAACGATTTAACATATCTAAAATATTTAAATTATTATTAGCAATCGTTGAAGAAATGCGTTCAATCATATGTGGCACATTAGCATTTACCACTAACAATCTACTACCTTTTTCAGTACGTGGCATTTCCATTTCTGGAAAATTTACTGAGTTCTTAATAGTACCATTTTCTAAATAATCTCGTACTTGATCAGCTACCATAATGGCACAATTTTCTTCAGCTTCTCCAGTTGAAGCTCCAAGATGAGGTAAATTTACAACTCGGTCATGACCCATTAATAAATTATTTGGAAAGTCAGTTATATAACTATTAATACGATCAGCTTTAATTGCTTCAATTACCGCATAATCATCTACGATGCCATTGCGGGAAAAGTTCAAAATTGTTAAACCTGATTTAGCATTTTGTAACCGTTCCTTATTAATCAGATTACAAGTAGCATCGATAAATGGCACATGCAAAGTCAAAAAATCAACTTGTGATAATATATCTTCAACATTAGTAGCTTGTTTTACATGAGCTGATAATTGCCAAGCATTTTTGACAGTTATACTTGGATCATAACCTATTACTCGCATTCCAAGAGCATTAGCAGCGTTCGCAACTTTTACTCCAATTGCTCCTAAACCAATGACTCCTAAAGTACGTCCTGCCAATTCATAACCTACAAACTGTTTTTTACCAGCCTCTACTTGTTTAGAAATTTCGCTATCATCACCTTGCAAACCTTGTACATATTGCCAAGCTGGTAATAAATTACGGGCAGCCAACAACATACCAGCTAATACTAGTTCTTTAACTGCATTAGCATTAGCCCCAGGAGCATTAAAGACTGGAATTCCAAGCTTACTCATTTTATCAACTGGAATATTGTTTACCCCAGCACCAGCTCTTCCAATAGCTTTTAAAGT
>DRQV01000126.1 GCA_011371325.1 Thioploca sp. | reverse complement strand
GCATCTTTTCATTTAGAAGAACTTCATTTTAAAAATTTATTGATAAATATTATTTAAAGTTAAAATTATCTAAGCAATCATTTAATAAATATTTTTAAATATCAATTTGAAATATGGCCTAAACTTATACGATTATTAAGAGATAGCTGTTCAACATAACGATTAATGCGTTTTGGATACGAATATGTTGAATCGGCTTTGTATTCTCAAGGTAGAAATTTAATTGTTGTCGATAATAAGGAGTTAAAATATGATGCTGGCTTAAAACTTTCAGCTTTTGCACTTAAAAAACAGTTGAATACGATTCGATTAATTTTCCGTGGATGTACAACAATACCAGCCAACAATCATTTATCTATCTGCAATCGGCATTTAATCGTTTTTTTATAGAAGTTCTCGTTATCCGCAATTTAAGAAAAGGGGGTATCACGATAGTTTTTGGTAATGATCAGATAAAACTTGATGGAAATTCGTTTGAACAAGACGGCTTGAGCTTGGTTGAAATAGGAATCAATGGATTTTCATAAATTGGAGAACGGCTACGTTATGTGCTTAATCCCTATATTTAAATTAAAAATAAATTTTTTAAAATTAAAATACAAAATATTTAAAGAGATAAATAATGTCAGAAAGCTTGCTTATCGCACAAGTAACAGATCCTCATATTAGACCATCAAATATATCATATAGAGGGGTAAATGTACGTCAACATTTTTTAAATGTATTGGCAGTACTTGCAAAAAAACCTTTAGATTTAATGATTTTATCTGGAGATTTAGCTTCTGTTGAAGGAGAACCTGAATCATATGCATGGATAAGACAAGCTTTACATGATTTTCCACATCCTTATGTTTTAATGGCTGGTAATCATGATCATGTAGTGCGTATGATGAATGCTTTTGATATGCCAAATAGCGATGAAGTTACTCAAGGCATGTTATATTTTAGCCGTAAAATAAAAAACAGACAAATGTTGTTTTTAGATAGTTCACCTTATCGGATTGCTAAAGAACAACTAGAATGGTTAGAAAATAAATTTATGGAATCTGATGAACCAACCTTGTTATTTGTGCATCATCCTCCAGTAATTTGTGACTGCAAATTTATGGATGAACATGCTGTGTTACAAAATATTGATGAAGTATGGAAAACTTTAGATAAAATCCCTCAGATTCAACATATTTTTTGTGGACATTACCATGCGGATAAAACTGTAATATATAATGACAAATTTATTCATTTAACTCCATCAACAGCATTTCAAATTGATACAGAAACCCCACATTTTATTATAAAACATACTAGGCCGGGTTGGAGAATTATTGAGTGGAAAAATAAGCAAATAAATACGCATGTGGAATATTTATAATCGTTATGCCTATGAAGGTTAAAATTATTAAAAAATTTATAAAAGTTGGATCATTATTTTGGATAATTAATTCCTATAATTTCGTGTTGGCTTCAACACCGCAAGTAGTGGTCACAATTAAACCAATTTATGCGTTAACCGCTGGAATTATGGAAGGAATTGGTAAACCTTATTTATTATTGCAAGGTACAGAATCTCCACATAATTACAATTTACGGCCTTCGCAAGCTAAAAAGTTATATTCAGCAGATTTATTAGTTTGGGTTGGGCCTAGTATGGAAGGATTTTTAGAGAAAATTGTTGGCTCTTTACCAGATAAAGAGTTACGATTATTAGAAATAAATAATTTGACTTTATTGAAAGTACGTCATAATGAAATTTGGAATGTTAATTCAGATGAGCATTTGCATAATAATATTAATCCACATATTTGGCTTGACCCTCAAAATGCCAAAATTATTGTAGAAGCTATAGCTTATAGACTTAATAAACTTGATCCCAATAATGCTACTAATTATCTTAATAATGCTAGTAAATTAATAATAAAATTAGATAATTTTGATCAAATCTTAAACCAACAATTAAAATCTATAAAAAATATTCCTTATTTAGTATTTCATGATGCTTTTCAGTATTTTGAAAATCGTTATGAATTAAGTGCGATAGGTGCTGTTTATGTAGCACCAGATAGTAGGTTAAGTGCTAAACGTTTATCCAATTTACGCAAACGTATAAAATTAGTTCGATGTTTATTTACTGAGCCTCAATTTGAACCAATATCTGCTATTACAGAAAATAGCTCTGTAAAACAAGGAATTTTAGACCCATTAGGAGTTGATTTACCATTGATAAGTGATAGTTATTTCACTTTATTACAAAACTTAGCTAATTCGCTTAATAAATGTTTAAGTATTCCACTTAGTAAATAAAACTTAGAATTGATTCTATTCAGTTGCTGATTGCAATCCTAGATATTTTTAATGATTAGGAATAATTTCCATTAATGCTGTAATTAACCTATCTACTTGTTCTTTAGTATGTAATGTAGATAAAGTAATTCTTAAACGAGCAGTTCCTTTAGGTACGGTTGGAGGACGGATTGCAGTAACCATAATTCCCCGTTTATATAGTTCCTTACTTACCGTCAATGCTGTTATAGAATCGCCCAAGATAATTGGTTGAATTGGAGTGCAGGATTCCATTAATGGCAAACTAACTGCTTGTTCACGGAAATAACTAATCAGCCCTTGTAATTGTTTTTGTCGCCAACTCTCTTCTATTATAATAGCCAAACTTTTCCGTACAGATTCTATTAATGCTGGAGGTAAAGCAGTTGTATAAATATAGCTACGAGCCAACTGAATTAATGTTTCAATCAATAATTTGCTACCAGCTATAAAAGCTCCAAATACTCCAAAAGATTTCCCTAAAGTTCCCATCAATATTGGAACTTCTGTAACTCCAAAGTTATATAATTCCACTGTTCCACGTCCAGTTTCACCAATAACTCCTAAACCATGAGCATCATCCACCATAACCCAAGCATTATAAACTTTCGCTAATTCTACTATTTTAGGTAAATTAGCAATCTTACCATCCATACTAAACACGCCATCAGTAATTATTAATTTGTGATTAGAAGTTGATTTAGCTAATAAATATTCAAGAGTTTGCATATCTGAATAACGATACATTTTAGCTAAAGATAACTTCGCCGCATCAACTAAAGAAGCATGATTTAATCGATCCAAAAATACCGAATCATGCCGTCCTAGCAATGCAGTAACAACTCCAAGATTAGCCATATATCCAGTTGAAAATAATAATGTTCTTTCTCGTTTAGTATATAAAGCCAATTCATGTTCAAGAGCTTGATGAGCTAAGGTATGTCCAGTTATTAAATGAGATGCACCACTGCCAATCCCATATTTTTCTGCACCATCTTGCCAAGCAATTTTTAACCGATTATCACTTGCTAAACCCAAATAGTCATTACTAGAAAAAGATAGATATGCTTGTCCATTTATCGACAGAATTGGAGATTGAATACTAGAATGGGTTTGGCGAATTCGATATAGATTATCTTGTTTACGCTGTTGTAATAAAGAATTGAGAAATTGTTGCATAATATTACAGAATTTACCGATTTTATATTAAATTTATGGTTAAACAACCGGATTTTCCCCCAATGATTCGTAGGGATAATTCCAATCATCTTTTGCTAGAATTTCACCTCAAGTTTGAATAAATAAAGAATATTGTATACACTTAAAAAACTTTATTCATTAAAAATTAATTATGAAAAAATCACTAATTTATCTACTATTAGCAATAATAATAATCAGTTGTAGTAAAACAAGACCATTGCATATTGGTTCTAAAGATTTTACTGAGCAATTTATTCTAGCCGAGATGATAGCTCAATTACTTGAAAATGAAAAGATTATGGTCAAGCGATCTTTTCCTTATGGAGATACTTTTTCTCTATTAGAAGCTATCAAACATGATGATTTAGATATATATGTAGAATATAACGGTACTGGTCTTATCATGTTGGGTCAATCTCCAGTAAATAATGGCGATAAAGCCTTTAAAAAAGTAAAAAAATTATTTCAACCTTTGGGATTAGAATGGTTGGATCGGATTGGTTTTGCTAATAATTATGTGTTATTAATGCGACGAGACCGAGCTTTAGCATTAAAAATATCCAAAATAAGCGATTTAGCCAATATAACAGGTAATATTAAATTAGCAGTAGAGCCAGAATTTATTACTCGTCCTTTAGATGGATTATCAGCTTTACAACGACATTATGGTTTGAATCTCATATCTCCAATAATTAAAAACAATGATAAATCAATTATTTACCAAGCTTTGATGGATGGTGAAGTTGATGTTGCAGAAGGTTTCTCCACTGAAGGCAGAATTGAAGATTTTGGGTTAACAGTATTAGAAGATGATCTGGAATTTTTTCCAGTTTATCAACCATCACCATTAGTTAGAACTAGTGCTTTAGAGCGTTATCCTAAACTACGACCAATTCTAAAAAAATTAGCTGGTTTGATTAATACCACTAGTATGCGACAAATGAATCGAGAGGTAGAATTAGAAGGTCAAGACTATCAAATAGTTGCTAGAGATTTTTTAATTAAAAACCAGTTAATCAAACAAAAAGACAAAATTACTAAATCTGAAGAATTAACTATTGTGGCAGATTTATCAAATGATATCAGTAGTAGTATTAGTAAGGTTCTACGAGCAGCACGTAAAACTTTTCCTGGTCGCCGGGTTAATGTATTGCAAACTGCTGATCCATTGGCAGCAATTCAGACTGGAGAAGCTCGTTTAGGAATTTTAAGTGCTGAAGCTTTTTTCACTCTTACTGACGAATTTTTACCATTACCTAATGAAGCAATTGAAGCGGTTGGAGTAATTGGTAATCGTATGGCTCATATTGTTACTTTGCAAAATAGTAATATCAATAACATAATGGATATTAGGAAAATTGGAGTTGGAGCAGAAAATGGAGCATCAGATCGCAGTGCAAAAATGATTTTTACTTCATTAGGATTGCTTAATAAAATTGAG
>DRQV01000125.1 GCA_011371325.1 Thioploca sp. | reverse complement strand
TACACTGGATTCATTGCCCCAAATATAATTAGCAGTTTTTTTTCCACGTCGTAATTCTGAATCATCTACTACATCATCGTGTAGTAAAGTTGCTGTATGAATAAATTCTACTACAGCTGCTAACGTAATATGATGTTGGTTTTGACAATTGAAAGCATTTGCACTCAACAACAATAATATGGGACGTAAACGTTTTCCGCCACTATCGACAATATATTTACTAATCTGATTTACTAACACAACATCAGAATATAAACTTTTATGAATCAATGCGTTAACAGCCTGCATATCGGGTTTGATTAAGGTTTGGACTGCAGTAATATCCATCTATGGCTAATTAATCCTGTCTAAATTGGTAATAATTCTTAATTAACTTCAAAATATATCAATCATTTGGTTGAAAATATTATATATTATTAACATATTTGTCTATCATAACCATCTAAAATTGAGATGATTAGGTCAGATGCAATGTTTTATACGGTAATTGAGAATTTATTTAAATCTTCTTGTTCAATTGTAATATTTTCACTATCTCCATGTGCTACAGAATTTTAATTTATAACTAGATTATTTCTATTATATTAGAATATCCTAATAGGATTATCTGATCTATCTCAAGAATTTACAAATTAGCTAAAGTTTGGATAGCATAAATTCAGTTAGGTTAAATGGTATTTATATTAAGATTTGATAAAAGGCATTTGATATAGTTCACAAACTCATTATTATTTGCATAATACTTCATTGGTAACAATACTTCACAAAAATATATTCCCTAATGACATCTATGCTATATATGTATTTTTTTGCTGTATTGGGAATGCTATTCGGTATAATGTTAGTAAAATAACTTGACGATTAAATGTTATTTAGCTAAAATACCGTTACAAAATATTTAGAAGAGATTAAATCATGAAATCTGGTATTCACCCAAAATATAACGAAATTTCAGTTACTTGTAGTTGTGGTAGTGTTTTTACTACCCGTTCAGTTGTAAAAACAGACTTAGATATTGAAATTTGTTCAGCTTGTCATCCTTTTTATACTGGTCAACAAAAAATTATTGATACGGCTGGGCGAGTAGATAAATTCCGCCGTAAATATGGAGACAGACAGTCAGGCACTAGTGCTTAAATTTGTTGGTGTTTCGGTTCAGTCTCGAAGCATCGATATGGAGATAACATGGCATCTGAATTGTATAATGATGGCGATCATCAATGTATTGGTTTCTGCGACTTAACTTTGAATGGAGGAATTCAATCTAACCAATTTTTGGTAATTGATGGCAATCATTGTGCCTTAATTGATCCGGGTGGTGAACTTATTTATAAAGATTTACTGATGTCTTCTAGTGAATATATGCACGGTAAAACCTTAGACTATGTAATTAGTCCACATCAATATCCAGATATTTTATCTTCATTAAGCGAATGGCTAAATGATAGTGATTGTAAAATTGTAGTTTCAATTCTTTGGGAACGTTTCGTTACAGATTATATTAATTCTGATTTTCATGGACGAATTGTTGGCATTCCTGATGCTGGAATGAAAATCCAATTAGGTGATTCAGAACTTATCGCTTTACCTGCCCATTTTCTGCATTCCGATGGTAATTTTCAATTCTATGACCCAGTTAGTAAAATTCTATTTTCTGGAGATATGGGAGCTTCTTTATTCTTGCGTTATTCTGAAAACGTAAATAAGCCAGTTGAAGATTTTGATGCTTATGTATTCAACATTGAAAGCTTTCACCGTCGTTATATGTCGTGTAATAAAGTGTGCAGATATTGGGTTAATATGGTGCGAAATTTAGATATAGAATGGATAGTACCGCATCATGGTCGTTGTTTTAAGGGAAAACCAATGATAGAACGTTTTTTGAAATGGATAGAAGAATTGCAATGCGGCACCGATTTGGTCACGCAAGATAATTATAAAGTTCCATGATTTGAATTATAATACCATTATAATAACTATTTAATCTTTGTATTCAAATAATTATGAAATATATTACTATCCTTTTTTTATTAACCATGACAGTTTATGCCGATGAAGCTCCAATAATAAATCTGCATACAAATTTTGGGCTAATTGTTTTAGAATTATATCCAGCTAAAGCCCCGAAAACTGTAGAAAATTTTTTAAAATATGCTAATAGCAATTTTTATGATGACACTATTTTTCATAGAGTAATAAAAAAATATATTATTCAAGGTGGTGGTTATACCAAAGATTATCAGAAAAAAATTCCCTTATATGATCCTATAATTAATGAAAGTGATAATAATTTAGAAAATTTATATGGAACTATTGCAATGGCAAGAAGTTTTCGTGATCCAAATTCAGCCACTTCTCAATTTTTTATAAATCTCAAGGATAATTTATCGCTCAATTATAATCATATTACTGAGGAAATGGGTTATACCGTATTTGGAAAAGTGATTGAAGGTATGGATATAATTGAGAAAATTCAATACTTTAAAACTGGTGCTGGCGGCTCATTAAAAAAACATGTTCCACAAAAACAAGTAATTATTGAAGTAGTAGTAGTAAAAAGTATGGCTGGTACAATTGAAGCAATAGGAGAACAGACCGAATTAAATACAGAATTATCTGATGAAATGGATGAGGATTATTTAGAAAATAGTACACAAATTAAAACTAATATTGCTACGTCTAATACAAATGTTTCTAAACTTACTAACGATAAAACCAATATTATTGAATCAACAATTCCTCCTAAAATTGAGTTACTAACAGTTAATTTTAAAATACCAGTAACAAAATTTACATCTAAAAAGATACCAATAATAAATCCAACACTAGAAAAAATTCCTTTAAACCAAAAAATTATACCTTCATCAGCTGTTACAGCTTTATCAGCTCCTGATATGCCATCACAACCAGATATATCAGACCCATTTCCATATTAGTAAGTTTTACTCCTTTCAGTATATACTGAAATCTAACCATTCAAATTATCTAATTCCATAGTTGTATTTAGATAGTTAATTTTTTAAGGAACCTCTATGCAAATAAAAATTCAAACCAGCCATGGCGATATTCTAGTCCAACTAAATCCAGACAAAGCCCCGAAAACTGTTGAAAATTTCTTAAATTATGTAAATTCTGGTTTTTATAACGGAACTATATTCCATAGAGTTATTGAAAATTTTATGATCCAAGGTGGTGGCATGGAATCTGGAATGCGTGAAAAAGAAACTAGTCCACCAATAGAAAATGAAGCTACTAATGGTCTAAGTAATACAGTTGGAACTATTGCAATGGCTCGCACTCCTGATCCACATTCAGCATCTTCCCAATTTTTTATTAATACTAGTGATAATATTTTTTTAAATCATACAGCTAAAACTCCTCAAGGTTGGGGATATTGTGTATTTGGTGAAGTTATTGGGGGTATGGATACAGTTGATAAAATTAAAAAGGTTTCTACTACCAATGTGGCTGGTCATCAAGATGTACCAACTACAGATGTAATAATTGAAACTGTTTCAGTAGTTTAAATTTTTTAAATACCACCTTCCCTAATTCCTTTCTTAAATATGGGGACTGGTGGATTATATGATTTTTACAGTAGAAAAAAACTTAGCTCCATCATTAATAAGGTGTGGGAGGTGGTTTTTTATGTAACTTCAGCTTTTAAAATTGATAAATGACAATATTTACAAAAATATTATTAGCAACTGATGGCTCAGAATATATAGTTGGTGCAGAACGTGAAGCGATAAATTTTGCGAAAATTTGTAATAGTGAGATATGTATTATGTCAGTAGTTTTAAGTAATTCTGAATATGATAAATTAGCTCCAAAATTAGTAAAACAAGCTGAACAAGATGCTATTAATTGTATGGATTTAGTTCAAAATAATGCTAATTCTGCTGGTATAAAAAGTTACACAATTTTACGTCATAGTGAATATATTTATCCAGAAATAGTTACAACTGCTAAAGAACATAATATTGATTTAATTGTAGTTGGTCGACGTGGCAAAAAAGGATTATTTAAGTTATTACTTGGTAGTCGTACTGCCGAGGTGATAAATCATGTTCATTGTAGTGTGTTAGTAATTCCTAGAACTGCTGAGATTAAAGGTAAACATATTTTATTAGCAGTGGATAATTCTAACCATGATGAAGTTGCTAAAATTACAGCTAAATTAGCTAAATATTTTAATGCTCCAGTTACAGTGATAACCGTAGTTCATACGGAATTTAGCAAAGATAATTCAGAAATTGGAGTTGCTAGAATTTGTGGTGTTTTGCAAACTGAAGGAATAGAAAAATTAATTGGGCAAGTAGTTGTTGGTAAATATGCGGAAACGATTGTTAAAATTGCTAAGAATCTCAGTTGTGATTTGATTGTAGTTGGTAATCACGGACACACTAGTTTTAAGAATTTTTGGCTTGGTAGTGTGTCGGAAAAGGTAATTAAATTAGCTGAAAGTGCTGTATTAGTTGTTAGAAATTAAATCCTATTGTAGGGAAATTAATACTGAACGATATAATTTTAAAGCTTTTAACATATTATATTCCAACAATATAAATGAACCTAACAATATAATTCCAGCTAGATAAATTAAATTTGGAAATATTAAAGCTAATATAGTGCAGGACAAGGCAATTAAATAAACCCAAAACTGGCGTTTGGCTAATTTTGATGGGATTATTTGTTTCATATGAGGAATTCTTACCATATTCATTGTTTTTAACGGGTTTAATTGTTGATTTTGTAAATGTAACCACACTAAAAATGGAATGATTTTATATAACATACCCTGAATTACCATTAAAACAAAACCACCGATAAATAAAATAAATAGTAGTAACGGATAAAACGGTTGATTAGCTAATTTTATCCAGATAGTACCAGCAATCCATAATATAATGCTCAACAGTAATCCCACAGCTCCAACTCGCCAAAAGTCAAGAGTTACATCTGGTATTTTTCTAAGCCGTTTAATTTGTAAATGTAGTGTTTTGGCAACAAATGTTGCCAATCCTAAACTAATTAATATGCTTATCCAACCAATATTACTACCTAACCAAAGATAGGCCAATGTCCATAATAATAAAATTATAAATAATGTTGGAATTAACCAACGCATTAGTTTGGCATTATATTGAGGAGTTATTTGAAACATTGGCACTACTTGATAAGCGATTGCTATAATTAATAGTCCTACCCAACCGACTAATCCCCAAGTTAAATGGATATTAACTAAAATCATTGCCAAAGGTAAGGTTATTCCATAAGCAAATCTGATTGCTAATATAATTCCTAACCCACCTGTTATTAACAATGCAAGTAATGATAATCGCATCCCGACAATGATATTACCCTTGACTTGTATAAGACAATAACCTACAATGGCGATGAAACCAAAAAAGCTTAACCCTAATAATACAATAGCAATACGTAAATCATACCCAAATATAAAACCACCAGTTAAACTTAGACTGCCAACAGTGAGTAAAAAATGAATTATTGTACTGGTTAAAACTGGCTTAGGAATAACAGTTCCGGCTACTACTGGTAGTAATTGCAATATTGCTCCAAACATTACCATGCTGACAAATCCTAAAGTAAATAGATGAGTTAAAGCTAATGTATTTAATCCCCAGCGACTATTAAAAATATCTGAGCCAATATAAATTAATAATAAACTTGCTAAAATACCAAATAATGGTGCAGTTATAAAAAACCGTACTGGAACTGATAAAGGAGGAGTTTGTTGTAAAGCTAGATTAGCAGTATTCATACAATATTTGCTTTAGCTACAAGGTCATCACTACGCCAAATATATATTTCAATCGGCTGTTTATTGGTTTTAGTTATCCAAGAATAACCTTGTTGAGTAAGAATGGGATACAGTGGATGTGGTTCCATACGATGTAATACCCGTAAATATTCTCCAGTTTTAATCTTGGGAAGAGCTGCTAAAATGCGTTCCATAGGTTCGCATGGTTCTAATTGGCTGACATCAATCGTGGTTTTCACTAACTTGCTCGTATACGTTCTAAAATGGAAGTTGCTTCATCACCAAATACTTGATCAGTCATAGGATAAAGCATTTGTTCTTCTTTCATATTATGTTGCTGCATTAACATTAACAAAGTTTCTGACAATCCTAAATATTGTTCATTATCTCGTTGGGCTAAACTAGTTTGCATTTGAGCAAATATTTGTCGCATTTGTTGATGTTCCATCCGCATTACTTGAGTAGGACCCATAGTTTGGCCTGTACGTTCTTCAAAAGCAGGAAATAAAATTTCTTCTTCTGCGGTAAAATGTTTTTCCATAGCAGTATGGAAATCGTTAAATTCAGCATCTGCTGTTGTCCATTGTTTTTGAACAACTGAGTTTTCAGTTCTGGCAAATATTTCATCGCAATGTGTGTGTTCTTTACTAAAAATATTAGTGATTGTTTTTTCCATTTTTTACCTTAAATTTTAAATTAGTTATTCCCTGTGGAAATAATTATTAAGAACTGAAAAGACTATTCTTCAATAATATTATAGTTCTACAGAAGAATTTTTATATCCATCTTGAATTGAACCATATCATTATTATGTTAGATTACACTATTATGTTAGATTAATATAATAACAGATACCTCAATTACAATTAAATTTATAAAAAAATGCAGCCTCAAAGTAATCAAGAATTACGTCAAATATATTTGTTTGCTAAACTTAATGAACAACAAATAGAGCAAATTAAGAAGGATGTACGTCTAATAAAACTTGACGGTGGAGAATTTTTATTTAAACATGGACAAACAGCAAAACGTTTTTTCTTACTTAGGGAAGGACATATTAAATTATTACGGTCTTCTTTAGGAGGGGATGAAAAAGTATTTGAAGTTATTTCTCCTGGTCAAACTTTTGCTGAAGCTATGATATTCATGCCAGATTCCAGTTATCCAGTTACCGCTCAAGCTATCAGTAAATGTTCAGTCTTAAGTTTTGAAAGCAAAACTTTTGCAAATATTTTAAAAGAATCTCCAGATACTTGTTTTTCTCTTATATCCCATATGAGCCAACGTTTACATATGTGGATTAATGAAATAGATCAATTAACGTTACAAAGTGCCACTTATCGTTTAATAAATTATTTGTTATATCAAGTTCCTGAAGGTTGTAATTATTATAAAATTGAATTTTTAATTCCTAAACATGTAATTGCATCTCGCTTATCTATTCAACCAGAGACTTTCTCTCGAATTTTAAATAGTTTAAATAAAGCTGAACTTATCAGAGTTGATGCTCGTACTATTTATATTGATAATGTGGATAGATTACGTTTGTATTCATTAGGCAATACTGGATTGAATAATCAGAAAAAATGCTGTTAAAATCATGGAATACAATATTCTGAAGTATATTTAGATGTTTGTATCCCATTCCCAATAATTACTGAATACAACAAACTTTTGAGAAATTAAACCTTCCAGTTCAACTGACATTTTTATCAATATTGATCCCAGCTCCTAAGCCATATTTAAAACTATCAGTAAATCTACTAGACGCATTTATCGTTTAGCCTAAATTTGATTTTACCTATATAGTTCGGATTTTAATATAGAATTTCCCGTTGGTATAAATAAATCATCCCTTTCATCCCTTCCTTATTGTAAGGAATAGAATAACAAGTCATACTTAGGTAAGTTATTTCTATATATTTGAATTATTCTTATTTATCATAGAAAATATTATTGAAATATAAATTAAAAATAATCCAATTTTGGGTAATTTTCTTGTATAATAAATTTTGAAAATAACTTGGTAGAAATTTTATGACTTTACAAGAAGAAATGTTACATATTGGTAAGCAAGCTCGCGAAGCTTCTAGGGTATTAGCTAGTAGTAAAACTAATCAAAAAAATAATGCGTTAGAAGAGATTGCTAATCAATTAGATCAACAGCGTAACCAACTTACCAGTGCTAATAATCAGGATTTAGAAGCTGGTAAAAATAAAGGATTAGATTCGGCTTTATTAGATAGATTAGCTTTGAATGAGGCTCGTATTAATGGCATGATTGAAGGTTTACAACAGATAGCTTCATTACCAGACCCAATAGGTGAAATTAATGATTTAAATTATCAACCTAGTGGAATTAGAGTTGGAAAAATGCGAGTTCCATTAGGAGTAGTTGGAATTATTTATGAATCTAGGCCTAATGTAACTGCCGATGCTGCTGCTTTATGTCTTAAATCCAGTAATGCTACTATTTTACGTGGTGGTTCAGAGGCAATTAATTCTAATCAAGCAATTGCTAAATGTATTGAAACTGGTTTAACCAAAGTTGGTTTACCTAGTGAAACAGTCCAAGTTATTAAAACTACGGATCGAGCTGCGGTAGGTGAATTAATTCGGATGCCAGAATATGTTGATGTAATTATTCCACGTGGCGGTAAAGGATTGATTGCAAGAATCAGTAATGAAGCTAAAGTTCCAGTTATCAAACATTTGGATGGTATTTGTCATACTTTTATTGATAATAAAGCTGATTTTGATAAAGCTATTGCAGTTGCATTTAATGCTAAAACTCAACGTTATGGCACTTGTAATACAATGGAGACTTTGTTAATAGCTAAAGATATAGCTCCTACAATTTTACCAACATTGGCTGCTAAATATACTGACGCTGGAGTGGAATTGCGTGGTTGTGTAGATACTCAAAATATATTAACTAATATTAAACCAGCGACTGAAGAAGATTGGCAAACTGAATATTTAGCAGCAATTTTATCTATCAAAGTGGTAGCAGATTTAGATGCTGCAATTCAACATATTAATAAATACAGCTCTAAACATACTGATGTTATTATTACAGAAGATTGGAGTAAGGCTATGCAGTTTTTAACTGAAGTTGATTCTAGCTCAGTAATGGTGAATGCGTCTAGTAGATTTGCTGATGGTTTTGAATATGGTTTGGGAGCTGAAATTGGGATCAGTACTGATAAGTTTCATGCTAGAGGTCCTGTTGGATTGGAAGGCTTAACTTCTCAGAAGTTTGTTGTATTAGGAGATGGACATATTCGCCAATAATTATTGAGGATGAGATGCAAATATCTGATACTATCCAAAGTTTCAATTCCTTATTATGAAAAAACTCATTTATCTGTAAAAGTAAATTTTTAAACCTTTCATATTCAAATCCTCTATTTAAATCCCATTCATTTCAATCGAGGTTGCTTGTTTCGGGAAGGGAGTAGAGCGTATTTCCCGAAACAATAAAATCTTATTCAGAATAATTCTTAAGTAATTATAAATAATTTAGGATTATGGATGATCCAAAATAAAGTAGTGATGAGATTATGATTTATTAATAATATTTAGTATAATTAGCATTGATGACTTATCAAGTGTATTTATAAAATCACATAATTTTATCGTATAAACACAAAGCAGTTATTAGACAAGTCAGTATAAT
>DRQV01000124.1 GCA_011371325.1 Thioploca sp. | reverse complement strand
AATCGACCATCATGAAATAAACAAATATAAAACCAATTTTTGGCCAGTTTAATTACACCGACTCTACATAACTATCTTCCAATAGTTTAGCTTGAGCTGCGGCCAAACGAGCAATAGGAACTCGTGGTGAAGAACAAGACACATAATCTAAGCCAATGTGATTACAAAAATGAATAGAATCCGGATGGCCACCTTGTTCACCGCAAATACCAACCCGTAAACCAGGACGACTATTGCGGCCCCATTCCACTGTCATCTTCATCAATTGACCGACACCTTCCACATCTAAAACTTCAAATGGATTATCATGTAAAATGCCAGTTTCATTATATAAAGGTAAAAATTTATTTTCTGCATCTTCCCGTGAAAATGAAAATGTGGCTTGAGACAAATCATTAGTTCCAAAAGAGAAAAATTCAGCAACTTTAGCCAGTTGAGCTGATCTCATACAAGCTCGAACTACTTCAATCATAGTCCCAAACTTAAATTTAAGTTCAATCTCATGTTCTTGTTCAACTTCTTTTTTGGTAATTTCAACTATCTCTTTCACCCGTTTTAATTCTTCAGAAGTAACAACTTGCGGTATCATAATTTCTGGATGAACTGGTAATCCTTCTTTTATACATTCAGCAGTAGCTTCTAAAACAGCCCGAATTTGCATGGTATAAATTTCTGGATAGGTAATTCCCAACCGCACTCCCCGATGACCAAGCATTGGATTTACTTCATATAATTCTCGAACTTTTTGCAACATTCTTTCTTTCTTAGCAATAACTTCATTTACCATTTCCTCACTCATTTCATCAAATGGAGATGGCAGTGGAGTTGGTAAATTAGCCGGATTATTTTGACTTAAATGGATACTGCTTAGTAAATTAGCTACCCCTTTTACCGTACCACGTAATTGATGGAGATTTTTTAATTCATCATGCAACTGAGCTTCAGTTGGTAAAAATTCATGTAAAGGTGGATCTAACAACCGTACGGTAACTGGACGTGGAGCCATAGTGGTAAATAATGCTTTAAAATCACTGCGTTGGATTGGCAATAATTTACTCAATGCTATTTCTCTAGCTTTCTTACTATTTGCTAAAATCATTTCTACTACGATAGGCAAACGGTCAACATCATTAAACATCCGTTCAGTTCGACATAAACCGATACCCATAGCTCCATATTCAATAGCTTTTTCAGCAGCTTCTGGAGTATCTGCATTAGCCATAACTTTTAAACAAGCAACCTCATCAGCCCAACCTAATAATATTTTTAATTCTTCTGAAAATTCTGGCTCAATAGTATCGAGTTCGCCTAGGTAAACGTCACCAGTGCTGCCGTCAATAGTTATAACATCACCTTCCAATAAAACTCGTTCCCCAATCATAGCTCGACGTTCTTTGGTATCAATCCGAATTCCTTCAGCTCCAGCTACACAAGCTTTACCCATACCACGTGCAACTACTGCTGCATGTGAAGTTTTTCCACCTCTACTAGTTAATATGCCTTGAGATTTGAAAAATCCATGAATATCTTCTGGTTTAGTTTCTTCTCGTACTAAAATTACTTTCTCACCAGCTAGACCTAATAATTCAGCTTTATCGGCATCAAATATACATTTACCACTAGCAGCTCCTGGAGAAGCGGACAAGCCTTGAGCTAATGGTACAGCCCGATTATTTGGATTTAAACGTGGATGAAGTAATTGTTCTAAATCATCTGGATTTACTCGCAATAAAGCCTGATTTTTATCGATCAAACCTTCCTTAACCATTTCTATCGAAGAACGCACCATTCCAACAGCATTCATTTTGCCATTACGGGTTTGTAAACAGTATAAAATACCTTTTTCAATAGTATATTCATAATCTTGTACTTCATGATAATGATTTTCCAACTTATTTCTCAATTCTACCAATTCTTGATACAATTGTGGCATTTCATCTTGCATTTTATGGATTGGCTTTGGAGTACGGATACCAGCGACTACATCTTCACCTTGAGCGTTGATTAGGTATTCACCATACATCTCATTTTCACCAGTTCCAGGATTGCGAGTAAAACCAACTCCGGTTGCACAGTCATTACCCATGTTGCCAAATACCATTGATACTATATTGACCGCAGTACCATTAGCCATATCTTTAGTAATATTAAATTCTCGTCGATAATCTACTGCTCGTTTGCCAGACCAAGAATTAAATACTGATTTAATCGCAATCTCTAACTGCTCGTATACATCTTCTGGGAAAGGTTTACCAGTTTGTTCATGTACAACTTGTAAGAATAATTTACTAACTTCCTTCAGTTCAGCAACTCCTAAATCAACATCAGCTTTAGCATGAGCATTTTTCTTAATTGCTGCAAAATGTGCATCAAAATGTTCATCATCAATATTTAATGCAACCTTGCCAAATAATTGAATAAAACGTCGATAAGCATCGTAAGCAAACCGTTCATCATTAGTTTGTTTAATTAAACCGTTTAAAGTTTTAGAATTTAGACCTAAGTTTAAAATAGTGTCCATCATTCCTGGCATTGATATAGCAGAACCGGAACGCACGGATACTAACAATGGATTATCGACCCCACCAAATTGCTTGCCACTATCAGCCTCAACTGCTTGCATGTGCTGTTTTATGCTATCCATCATTCCAGCAGGTAAAGTACCTTGTTCAAGATACTGCAAACAGGTCTCAGTAGTAATTACAAAACCTGGTGGTACATTAAGCCCAATTTGAGTCATCTCGCATAAATTAGCACCTTTACCACCCAATAGAAGTTTATTTTTTCCATCCCCTTCTTTGTAAGAATAAATATATTTATCTGTCATGAAAAACTCCTGTAAATTATATAATGGTTATTTTCTAGCATGATTTTCCTATCATTTAATGATAACACATTAGCTTTTTGTTATTTAATAAATTAGGGTATATAAACAACCTGATCCTGCATAATTATTTATAGGGGTAAATCTTGTGGTTAGCCTAATCAACTTCCTTAACAATTGTTCATTTAATGGATTATGAGCGGTATGTAAACGGGAAATAATCAACAAAGATTTAAGTATATTTAATTTTTTCTTTACGAATTTCAGCTTTGCCAACTTTAATTAAATGCACGATTGGAATTCCAGATGGACAAGAAAAAGTACAAGCCCCACATTCTACACAATCCATTGCATTATATTTTGCCATTTGCTCATATAATCCAACTTTTGCCAGCTTTGCTAAATGAGAAGGATTTAAAAAATGTGGGCATGCCTCTACGCAACGACCACAACGGATACAAGAATATTCTTCTGGTTTACTAGTTTCAGTTGCAGTAAAAGCCAATATCCCAGAGCTGCCTTTTAAAATAGGCACATCTAAACTAGAAAGTGGTATTCCCATCATTGGCCCACCCATAATTACTTCACGAGTAGTTTCTTTCAAACCTCCGCAAAAACGTAATACCTCACGTATTGGAGTTCCTAATGGTACAATTAAATTAGCCGGTTGACTAATTCCTGGTCCAGATACAGTAACAATACGTTCAATAAGTGGCATACCAGTTAGAAAGTAATCAGCAATAGCAACGACAGTTCCAACATTATTAACAGTTATGCCAACATCTCGTGGTAAACGTCCAGCAGGAACTTCTATGCCAAATAGTGATTTTATTAGCATTTTTTCTGCTCCTTGCGGATATTTCACTTGTAATGCTACCACTTTAATTTTTGGGTATGGTTTTATATGAGCATTTAAAACTTTAATAGCATTGGCTTTATTAGATTCTACTCCTATGGTTGCTAATTCTGCTCCAATTTTATCACGGATAATTTCCACGCCTTGTAATACAGTTTCTGGACGTTCCAACATTAATCTATGATCGTTGGTTAAATATGGTTCGCATTCAGCTCCATTAATAACTAAATGTTTAATATGTATATTTTCTGGTACTGAATATTTAACATGCGATGGAAATGCTGCTCCACCTAAACCAACGATCCCAGCTTGTTGAACGTGATTAATAAATTCTTCATTGGATAAATTTTTCCAATTTATAGCTGGTTTGGATTCAAAACGTTGAGTAGCATATGGATCAGCTTCAATTTCTATTGCTAATTGTAATTTACCACCAGGATAACGACGAGGAGCTATTGCTCTCACCCAACCAGTTATAGGACTATGTAATGAAGTAGAAACAAATGCACCAGGTTTAGCGATTAATTGTCCACGCTGCACTCGTTCGCCAATTTTAACGATGGCACGAGCAGGAGCTCCTAAATGTTGTCCAAGTGGTAAAATATAATGGCTATAAAAAGGTATCCTTTGAATAGATAAATGTACAGTTTGTTCAGTATGATCACCTGGATGAACGCCATGAGAAAAATTTCGCCTGAAAATTGGCAGATACTTCATTTTTTTGGTTTCCTTTTAATCTAAGTAGATTAATATTTATGGCCTTAATCTGAAATTTTAGTATAAATTTTGCCATAATGTTTAAATAAGGTGCAAGTATAATTATTGATAATTTTTTTAATACTGGAAGTTATTATGACAAATATTGATAAACTACAAAATAGTAATGAATGTCAGGGTTGTGATTTAAGTGAAATGGATTTTAATAATGCAAATTTAAAAAATGCCAATTTACGAGGTGCTGATTTAAGTCGTTCTTTTTTATTTGGAGCTAATTTAATTGGAGCTGATTTACGTTGTGTTGATTTACGTTGTGCTGATCTAAATAGTGCTGATTTAAGGCAGGCTGATTTAAGGGAAGCTGATTTAAGGCAGGCTGATTTAAGTGAAGCTGATTTAAGTGAAGCTAATTTACAAGGTGCAATATTAGTCGGAAGCGATTTAAGGTGGGCAGATTTATATAAAGCTAATCTTAGTGAAACTAATTTAATGAAAAGTAATTTAACTGGGGCTGATTTAACTGAATCAAATTTAACTAATGCAAATTTAACCGATGCAAATTTAAGTCGAGCTGATTTAACCAATACTAATTTAACTAATACTAATTTAACTAATGCAATTACAATAGATACTATTGGCTGTCTTAATAAATTATAGTGAAGGAATACAATTCTTAACGAAATTTAATTAGTAATTACTTTAAAAGAGAATTATAAAATGGTATTTTCCCTATACTTCCCTTGTACCAAGTTATAATACCATTTAGTAACCACAATGAATTAACCTTACAAATCGTAGGAACAATCCGGTTACCCTAGCATTGATCCTAAGTTAAGAAGGGAACTAGTTAGGCTTTGCTAATTTTATTGGTAAATATCAGGCCTAGGATAAATAATAATGAAATAATTACTATCAACTTATTACCAAATTTAACATAAGGAGTAGTTCCTTGGTATGGCTGAACTTCAGCTCTCAATGCAGTTATTTTAAATTGGGGAGATCGAGCAATTATCTTGCCTTTATTATTGATAATAGCTGAAATTCCCGTGTTAGTCGCTCGTAATAAATAACGTCCAGTTTCTGAAGCCCGCATCCTAGCAATTTCCAAATGTTGATGGGGAGCAATTGAATCTCCAAACCAAGCGTCATTACTAACATTTACTAATAATTTTGCTGCAGGTAAACTATTGCGAACTAAATTTCCAAAAGCATCTTCATAACAGATAGATATTCCTATATCATGGCCAACAGCAGTTAAAAGAGTTTGGTTAGTTGTACCGGTTGAAAATTCTGACATTGGAATGTTTAATAATTTTAGTAAATTACCAAAAAAAGCTTGGAATGGAATATATTCTCCAAATGGAACTAAATGATTTTTATAGTAAAAACTTGGTTTATTAGTAAAATTCATAACCGCATTATAGTAACTACCATCAGAGTTCATAGTTGGAACTCCAATTAAAAAATCTGTTTTATATTCAATATGTTCTGACATTAACTTATCCAAAAAACCAGGAGCATAATTTAATATTTCATGATAAAACAATGGAATAGCTGTTTCTGGCCAAATAATTAAATCAGCATCACGGTGTAATTGACTTACTTCTAAATATCGTTGCATACTGGGCAATTGAAAACCAGATAACCATTTGAATTCTTGTGGTATATTGCCTTGAATTAAAGCTACTTTGAATGGTTTATCTATAGGTTTAGTCCAATCTGTTTCCAATAAGCTACCAATCCCCAAACTTATCAAAATTACAATAGATATTACTTGTGTTAAACGTTTGAAATTAAAACTATAAATTAGTAAAATTGCTATTAATATGGTTATCCAACTAACTCCATAAACTCCCAGTAATGGAGCAAAATTATTTAAAGGTGAATCAATTTGACTATAACCAATGCTCAACCAAGGAAAACCAGTAAACAACCAGCCACGCAACCATTCCATCAAAGTCCAAGCTGCTGGTAATAAAATTAAGTTATTTTTTGGAAAAAAACGGATAAGTAACCAACCTAATAAAGCGGGATATAATGCGATAGTTATAACAAAAGTTAAGGTTAATAAAATTGCCCCTATCATTGGCAAACCACCAAATTGGTAAAAACTAATATGTACCCATGACACACCTACTCCAAACATGCCAATTCCATATAAAAATCCACGCCAACAAGCTCGTCTCGGTGTAATATTTTGCCATAACAACGATTGCATTATTATAGATAATATCGCAATTATAGCTATGGAATAAGGAGCGAATGCTAATGGTAGGATGCTACCACTAAAAAGAGCAAGAACATCGCCTAACTTTTGATTATATTTCATACATTTAAACGTTAATATAAAATTATGTATCGGCAAAATTTATATTCCTTTAGAAAATTATATGACATTATAACTTAATATATATTGCCATGAATGTCATCACCATAATACCCAAATTAATAAAATTCCAAAAGCAAACCATTGTACACAACATATTTTAGAACGTGGAGTCATGTGACCTTTGTATCTCTTGCAATTGCAACTACCTGTATACCATAGATTTAATAATACAAAAGCTAATAATGACCAACCAAAATACCATAAAATTAATTTTAATCCGATACCCATTTTTGAAATCCGTTACTGTATATTTTATAATAGATAATTTCTAGTTTAAGTTAATAGGCTATGCCTTGGATAAATAATGCTAAAAATTGATAATTTATCAGTAGCTTTTAAAAATACTGCTCAAGTTGTGCATGGAGTAAGTTTCTCAATTAATCATGGAGAATCGTTAGCTTTAGTAGGAGAATCTGGGTCTGGCAAATCGGTCACTGCATTATCTATTTTACGCTTGCATGATAAATATAATGTTACTTTTCCTACTGGTAAAATTGAATTTCAGGGTCAAGATTTATTACAAATTAGTGAAGCTAAATTACGCCAAATTCGTGGGAAAGATATTGCTATGATCTTTCAAGAACCAATGACTTCTTTAAATCCAGTTTATCCAATTGGCCCGCAATTAATAGAACCCTTATTATTGCATACAAAAATTAGTAAAGCTAAAGCTCGGCGACATATGTTAGAATTATTAGAGCTTACCGGTATTCCAGAACCACATAAACGTTTTAATTCGTATCCACAAACTTTATCTGGTGGCCAACGTCAACGAGTTATGATTGCAATGGCTTTAGCTTGTAAACCAAAATTATT
>DRQV01000123.1 GCA_011371325.1 Thioploca sp. | reverse complement strand
CATGAATGATCTTTAGCTTAACTAAAGCGTTCTAGCAACCATTTTTCTTTCATAAATTTCAATCTGATCACCAACTTTTACATCACTATAATTTTTCACACCAATACCACATTCCATACCATACTTGACTTCTTGCACATCTTCTTTAAAGCGACGTAAAGAATCTAATTCACCTTCAAAAATTACCACATTATCCCGCAATACTCGAATAGGGTTACTACGTTTGATAAGCCCATCTGCTACCATACAACCAGCAACTAATCCAAACTTAGGTGAACGGAATACTTGTCTAACTTCTGCCAGTCCAATAATTGTTTCTACTTCTTCAGGAGCCAACATACCGCTTAAAGCTTTCTTGACTTCATCTATGGCTTCATAAATTATACTATAATAATGCAAATCAATATCTTCATCTTGAATTAATCGTTTAGCTCCAATATTAGCTCGCACATTAAAACCAATAATAATTGCCCCGGAAGCAACAGCTAAATTTGCATCAGATTCAGTAATACCACCAACTCCACTGGCAACAATATTTACTTGAACTTCATCAGTAGATAATTTAGTTAATGCTTCTGATAATGCCTCAACTGATCCATGTACATCAGCTTTTAATACAACTTTGAGAGTACCAACTTGACCAGCTTGCATTTGAGCAAACATATTTTCTAATTTAGCTGCTTGCTGACGAGCTAACCTAACATCACGATATTTACCTTGTCTAAATAAAGCAATTTCTCTAGCTTTTCGTTCATTCGGTACTACTACAACTTCATCTCCAGCATTAGGAACTCCAGATAAACCCAATACTTCAACTGGTATAGATGGACCAGCTTCAGCTATCGGTTTTCCATTTTCATTCAACATAGCTCGTACTCGACCAAATTCTCTACCAGCTAGTAAAATATCACCTTTACTTAATACACCACTTTGGATTAAAACTGTTGCCACTACTCCACGTCCCTTATCTAAACGTGATTCGACAATTACTCCAGTTGCATGGCCTTCAGCAACAGTAGTAAGTTCTAACATTTCAGATTGCAATAAAATAGCATCTAATAAATCATCAACTCCAGCTCCAGTTTTAGCAGATACTGGTACAAATATAGTATCTCCACCCCAATCTTCTGGAATAACTTCTTTAGCAACTAATTCTTGCTTTACTCGATCTTGATCAGCATTTGGTTTATCAATTTTATTTAGAGCAACTATCAATGGTACAGAAGCCGCTTTAGCATGCTGAATAGCTTCCATTGTTTGTGGCATAACTCCGTCATCTGCAGCTACTACTAAAATTACAATATCAGTTACTTTAGCACCTCTAGCTCGCATTGCAGTAAAAGCAGCATGTCCTGGCGTGTCTAAAAAGCATATACTACCTTTTGGAGTGTCAACATGATAAGCACCAATATGTTGGGTAATACCACCAGCTTCTCCATCTGCAACTTTGGTTACTCTGATATAATCTAGTAGGGAAGTTTTACCATGATCAACATGACCCATTATGGTAACCACAGGAAAACGGGATACTTGTTTGCCAGATTGTTGACCAGTTTGCATTAAGCCAGTTTCTATTTCATTTTCTTTCAAAAGTTTAGGAGTATGTCCCATCTCTTCTACAATAATAGTAGCAGTTTCCTGATCCAAAATTTGGTTGATAGTTACCATTGTTCCCATTTTCATGGTAGTTTTGATGACTGCAGCTGCTTTTACTGACATCTTTTGGGCCAATTCAGCAACAGTTATAGTTTCTGGCAATAACACTTCATGAATGACTGGTACAGTTGGTTTGCGAAAACTTCCATGTTGAAGTTCAGACGGCCTGACATATTGTTGCTTACTACCTCGTTTTTTCCCCACATAATCTTTCCTGTTGCCTTCTCGATCTAATTCTAATTTTCTGTTATTAGACTTAGTTTTATCCCCTCGTTTACGTTGTGGAGATGGCTTTTTAAAAGGTTTATCATCTTTTGCTTTAACAGTAGTGTTAGATGAAGTCTTTGGATTAGATTTAACAACAGGTTGTTTTTTATTAGTTTTAGGTGTTGGAATTACTTTATTAGGTTCATCTGAATTAGTTACAGATTTCTTAGTAACTTTAGGTTTAGCCGTAGCCTTTTTTTCTGGTTCTACAACTACAGGTTGTATGGGTTCACGCTTTTTTGTTTTAATTTTTACAGTGCCTGAGTCCATTGCTTCATACTTTGTTGGACGTTTTCTAGTCCTAACTTTTATTGTAGTTTTAACTGGTGTATCTGTTCTCTTAGAATTGGCTACATTTGACTTAGCTGGATGTTTTTTAACCACAGACTTAGTGATTTTTGTAGTAGACTTTACCTTATCATCTTTTACTACAACTTTAGGAGTTGCTTTAACATTATTTTTTTCAGGAATATTCTTTACAGGAGTAGGAACGTTATCTGATTGTTTATCTACTATTACCTCTTTTTCAAGCTCAGTTACTTTTGGAGTACGTTTAACATAAGTTCGCTTTTTTCTTACCTCAACATGAACCGTTTTTGTACGTCCAGTTGAATTAGCTACTTTAAGCTCGCTAGTAGTTTTACGTTTAAGAGTAATTTTTTTTGGACTAGCAGATATTTCTTGGTCAATATCATCCTCTTTCCCATGGATGTGACGTAAATAAGTTAAGAGTTGGTTTTTTTCTTTCTCATTAATGTTATCGTCAGCTGCTTTTGCTGGCAGCCCGGCTTGACCCAATTGGGTTAACAAACGTTCAATGGGAATTTCTAATTTATTAGCAAATTGTCTTACAGTCACTTCAGCCATTTATTCTAAGATATATATGTAAATTATGTTGTACAGAAAGTTTAAATTTTATGAATATATTTTACAGCTTTAAGCTATAAGTTTCATAACTTTCTGAACAACATTATGTAGTTAAAATTAAGACATGGGTCATTATCCTTGTTAGGACAGACATTTATGTCTGCTACTTTAAAAATTAATAGATATAATATTCACTTAATCTTTTATTTATCAAACCAAGAAGCTCTTGCGGCCATAATAAGCTGACCAGCATTAGCTTCGTCAATACCATTTAAAACTATTAGATCTTCCACTGATTGTTCAGCAAGATCATCTATACTAACAATACTATTTTTTGCGAGAACTTGAATCAATTGTTGATTAATTCCATCTATAGCAGATAGTTCACTAGTTTTATCAACTTGTTCCTCACTAGCAATTGCTCTGGTCAATAATGTATCTTTAGCTCTAGTACGCAATTCTTTCACAAGTTCTTCATCAAATTCTTTAATATTAAGCATTTCATTAAGTGGCACATAGGCTACTTCTTCTAATGATGAAAAACCTTCTTGTAATAAAACTTCAGCAACTTCTTTATCAACTTCTAAATCATCCATGAATAATTGAACTATGCTTGTTGTTTCTTTCTCATATTTTTCATATGCTTGTGACTCAGTCATTATATTTAAATTCCAACCGGTCAATTCAGTAGCAAGACGTACATTTTGTCCATTACGTCCAATAGCTTGAGATAGCTGTTCTTCACTCACAGCAACATCCATACTATGAGTTTCTTCATCAACTACAATGGATACTACTTCTGCTGGTGACATAGCATTCATTACATATTGTGCTGGATTTTCATCCCATAATATAATATCTATTCGTTCACCAGTTAATTCATTTGAAATAGTTTGAATTCGAGACCCACGCATTCCAACACAAGCACCAATCGGATCAATTCTTGGGTCTTTAGCTGTCACTGCAATTTTAGCTCTTAAACCTGGGTCTCGAGCTGCGTTTATTATTTCTAAAAAATTTTCACCAATCTCCGGAACTTCCATATCAAATAGCTTAATTAATAGTTCTGGTGCAATTCGTGATAAAAATAATTGTGGACCTCTAGGCTCAGAACTCACATTTTTTAGATAACCACGTAAGCGATCACCCAAACGCACTGTTTCACGTGGAATCATATCTTCACGTAAAATTACTGCCTCTACATTATCACCTAAATCAAGGATAATATTGCCACGTTCTATACGTTTCACAATTCCATTTAATAATTCACCTTGACGATCTTTATAAGTTTCAACAATTTTAGCTCGTTCTGCTTCTCGAATTTTTTGAACTATTACCTGTTTGGCAGTTTGAGCTCCAATACGACCAAAACTTACTGATTCTATTACTTCTTCAATAAATTCACCTTCATTTATATTAACATTATTTTTGCGTGCATCTTCTAAATTAGTTTCAAGTTCTTTTTTAGCATCATTGTTTACCACTAACCAACGCCTAAATGCTTGATATTCTCCACTATGCCTATCTATATGCACATGTACATCAATATTGCCTTCATAACTTTTTTTGGTAGCAGTTGCAATAGCACATTCTAAAGCATCGAAAATAACTTCTTTACTAACCCCTTTTTCGTTAGATACCGCATCCACGACCAAAAGAATATCTTTATTCATCATAATACCACCTCTATTTTTAGATCAAATATGTGGTTATTTAGGCACAATGTGTGCCTTATCTATTCTTTCAAAAGGTAAATTATATTCTATTCCATCTACCATTATTACCACATTACTACCTTGTACTTTTTGCAAAATTCCAATAAAATTACGTCGTCCGTCTTTAGGGCGTATTAAATGGATTTTAACCTTATTACCAATATAACGTATGAAATGTTCTAATGTAAATAAAGGCCTTTCTAAACCAGGAGATGATACTTCCAATGTATAATGTCCTTGTATAGGACTATCAACATTTAATACTCCATCCACCTGATGGCTAACTTTTTCACAATCAGATAAATTAATTCCACTGGGGCTATCTATATAAATGCGTAATAGGACTCCATGCCCTCCTTGTGAAAGACGCATTATACCAACTAATTCATAACCAAGTGCTATGATAGTTGGAGCTAATAATTTCTGTAATTCTTTATCTAACAATTTTAACCGCCTTATATAGGGATAAAAAAATGGGCTCTAGGCCCACTTTAATAAAGAACTTATGATTAACCACTGTTTAATAACATTACCAATTTATGAACATAGTTTGTAATGTTAAGTTCAAATGTTTTACATTCGCAATATCTTATTAATTATTGGGCATATTATATAGGATTAATCTTATTGTAGCAAATGTTTTTAATTATATAATAGTAACTATATGATATTTATATGTAATTAATGACCTATAACTTTTCAATTTAAGCATCTTAAATTTATTGAACTTTCAAAATATATAAAATCATTTTATGAATAAAAATTTAAATCGGCTACAATCTTATCCATTTGAGAAGTTAAATAAACTTAAAAATATTCCTCTAGCTACAAGTAAAAATTCAATCAACCTTGCTTTGGGTGAACCGCAACACACGATTCCAGCTTTGTTAAAACAAGCTATACAACAAGTTTCAATTGATGGTTTTAGTAAATATCCAGCCACTAAAGGTGGTGAGATAATTCGTTATAAGATAGGAAATTGGTTAACGAAACGCTTTAAATTATTGACTATTAATCCAGATGAAAATATTTTAACTGTTAATGGAACTCGTGAAGCTTTATTTTCCTTTGCTCAATGTATAGTTGATTCTACTGTTTCTAAGCCATTGGTTTTAATGCCTAATCCTTTTTATCAAATTTATGAAGGTGCAACTTTTTTAGCAGGGGCTAAACCTTGGTTTGTTAATTGTTTAGAAGAAAATTTCTGGTTACCAGATTTTACTTCTGTACCAAAAGAGGTATGGGAAAATTGTCAGTTATTATATATATGTTCACCAAATAATCCTACTGGTATAGTTTTGGATAGAAATATATTACAATTTTTAATAAAAAAAGCTGATAAATATGATTTTGTAATAGCTGCTGATGAATGTTATTCTGAAATTTATGCTGATGAGAAACCAATTGGTTTGTTACAAGTTTGTGCAGAGTTAGGTCGTTCAGATTTTAAGCGTTGTATGGTATTTCATAGTTTATCTAAACGTTCTAATGTACCAGGCTTACGTTCTGGGTTTGTAGCTGGGGATGCGGATTTAATAAAAAAATTCTGGTTATATCGCACTTATCATGGTTGTGCTATGTCACACGTGGTACAGGATATTAGTGCCATTGCTTGGGAAGATGAAGAGCATGTAAGAGTAAATCGGGATTTATATCGACAGAAATATGCAGCAGTGATAGAAATTTTAGCTCCGGTGATAGAAATTATCTATCCACCAGCTAGTTTTTATTTATGGTTGAAAACTCCTATTGATGATGTTGAATTCACTCAACAGTTATTTATTCAACAAAATGTTACTGTACTACCAGGTAGTTTTTTATCACGCACTGCTCATGGTATAAACCCTGGTAAAAATAGAGTTCGGATTGCTTTAGTTGCTTCGATAGAAGAATGTATTGAGGCTGCTGAAAGATTATGTATATTTATAAAAGATTTATAATTAAATTGGTTGTAACCACCGTAAGTGGTGGTTGTTCACCAATAAAGTAATTGCGGTTCAAAATCGAACTCCAATTTTTAATCCATATTGTGTTACTTCACCAAGTGCAATTTCTGCATTAATAATCACTAATGGTAAGGGAGAAAATTGCATTCCAACTAATGCACGATAACCAGTTGTATTAACATCATCTAATTCAACAATATCAGTATGCTCACTACCATTGATTCTAAAGATTGAAGCACCAGCATAAGGGGTAAACATTAAAAATCCTTTACTGATTAATAAATCTAAAGTTTGAGTATCAATACTAATATCATCAACTCCACTAAGATTGGTATAACTAGCTCTAACACTAACAGCAGGCGTTAAAGTAGAACCTTCCAAAATAGCATACTTGGCTTCAAGCCCCCATAATTTGATATTAGTATTTGGCATGGAAATATACATTGCTCCCACATCAATATTGAACGGCAAACCTTTTTGTACATGCAATCTTGGAATAGATAAATATGTTGATGGATTGTTATCAGATACTAAATTTATCCAAAATTCTTTATCATCGCTAATATCAGTAATAATAGTTTCTAAAGATATATCAAACCCTAGCGTGCCTAGTGGTTCTGCTGGAGCCATTGGGTTAAATAATAAAGAGCTACCAAATTCTTTAATAAATTCTTCAAAACTATTTTGAGAAATCGCATCTGTGAATTCGATATCATTAGCTTGAACAAAACTAGGTATAATTAATAATGTAGCAATCATTATTTTTTGTATCATACTTCCTTCTTAAATTGTTCAGAAAACAGATAGGCTAAGTTAATGATAGGTATAACCATATCTTCATATGAGAAACAACATAAAGCTAAAGATTCCCAATGTTTTTGATCAGCTGGTAATTCACATTCTTGTTCATCACTTACATAAATATTTTGTGGCATTGTAGCCAAATGTAAACATGAATATTGAACTGGTTGGGACTGGTCATTTTGATAGACTGTGATTCCAATGATCGATTCAGTAGTTCGATTGATTTTTTGCCCTTCCATAAGTTGGGACATATCTAATACCGGCAAAATTTGATTTTGAAAGATTAAAACTTCATTGCAGTATGGTAAAGTTCCTGGAACATTAAATAACTTATGTGATATAAGTACTTGCCACATCTCATGATGTCCTACCGCAGCTTGTAACCCTGCACCAAAATCTAATAGCCAAGCTCTGCTTGTTGTAACTTCTTCAGTCATTTTTAGTCCAAATTAAATTTAGAAATGAGTTCAAAATATACAAATATATTGAATAGTATAAAGTGGTCTTCAATATCAGATAAATATTGACTTTATTAAAAGAAATTTTCAGATTTTTATAACTTTTTATATAAATATCTAAATATATCTATTATACCTAAATATTTTTTAAATATACACCATTTATTTTGAACTTCAACCATCTAAATAAACTCAGATAACTTCAAAATATAACTGTTCGTTATATAATCGTTCGTTTAATCGTTTTTAATATACTTTCCAGTTTATATTACCCCAGTTTATATTGTAACACTTTTTTGGAAGCACTGTGCGTAAATTAAAAATAATTTTTTTATAACTAGTTTTTATTAATATATAAAAAAAAACCACAAAAAAACTACTATATTTTTACATAAAAAATTTAAATAAAAATATTATTCAAAAAAAAATAAAAAATACACTTGTTTTTTTAAAAACTACTCCCACTTCTTAAAAAGGGGTTATTTCCCCCCCTGCCTTTGGGGTTGATTTTGATTTCTTTTTTAAAGATTTTGAAGTTTTTTTAAAGATTTTGAAGTTTTTTAAAGGTTTTGAAGTTTTTTAAAGATTTTGAAGTTTTTTTAAAGATTTTGAAGTTTTTTTGAAGATTTTGAAGTTTTTTTAAAGATTTTGAAGTTTTTTTAAAGATTTTGAAGTTTTTTAAAGGTTTTGAAGTTCTTTTAAAGACTTTGAAGTTCTTTTAAAGACTTTGAAGTTTTTTTAAAGATTTTGAAGTTTTTTTAAAGATTTTGAAGTTGGTGTTGAATTTATAAATAAAGTCCATTCAAATTATTCTAGAATCTAATCTTAACTAATCCATAAATTCCTACCTGTATGTCTCTAACTAAAAAGCTTGCTAGTTAATTAAGTAGTAATTATTTATAACTTGAATTTATCATCAATAAAAATCTTAAATGAAAAAAAAAGTCATAGTTATGAAATTTATATTAGTTCTTATCATATTATTGTACGGTTGCACTATTATGGAAAACCCTAAACAAAATGGTGGACTATTATCAACTGCTACTAATATTATTAATAGTTCTTATGACAAACGTTTACAAAAAAGGCAAAAAACTCTAGATGAAATTCAAGCTAAAAAACAAGATTTAGTTAAAGATACCAAACGACTTGAATCTGAAAAGTTAAATACATCTCAACAAATAAAAATTGAAAAGCGAAAATTAACTGAAATAGATAATAATATTAAAATACTTGAAAAAAAGCTTAAAAATGATAAAGCAATTTTAAATTCCAATAAAAAAAATAGAGCTAGAAAATTACGCCAATTAAAAAAACTAAAAAACCGTAATAAAAAATTACAACGGAAAATTAATGCAAAAAATAATAAAGATGCAATAAGATCAATTCAAGCAGAAAGGGATAATTTAGATAAAGAACTTAGTTTATTACTTGAAACTTCACAATAATTGTCCTACCAAAGCATGACTTGGAATTTATTTGCAATATTTTTTTACAATCTGATGAAATTTATTATCTAAAACAGTTGTATTTTCAGCCAAAAGTGAAATTATTCCAACAAGGAAATATTGCAAATACAATGCGATCAATAATATTATTAATTTTAATTATTACTTGCCCAATTCTTACCGCTAATGATTTATTGGAAGAAATAGCCGAAGTTATCAACAAGCAACATATCTACAAACCTACCCAACCAGATTTTTCTAATATCATTCCTAATGCAGTAAATGAATATTTACAAACAATTGATCCATATTCAAAATATTTAACTGCAACTGAATATAAACAGTTACAAAACAATAAGATTGGTATTGGTGCTAAAATAGTACCTAGCGATCAAGGGGTGTTAATAATCCCCTTTTATCAAGGACCTGCATTTAAAGCTGGAATTAATAAACCAATGTTATTGTTATCAGTAAATAAAATTGCTGTAAAAACAATGACTATCCTTAATATAATAAATCTATTCAAAGAAAATGATAAAATTATAGTGGAAAGTTTATCAAACAATATACCTCATATTAATACCATAATACGTCAACCATATATTTTACCTTCAGTCCAAGTGATTAAAGCTCAACCTGATTATATTAGAATTAATAAATTTATAGCAAGGGAAACTACTAATGAATTGAAAAAAATATTGTCTAAGAAAGATTTAACTGATGATATTATAATAGATTTGAGAGAGACAAGCGGTGGCGATCTCTACGAGGCATTGGATTGTTTGTCTTTATTTTTACCTCCAAAAAAATTATTAATTACAACAATTAATAATAATGATCAAATTAGGAAATATTACTCAATTCCAAATCAAATTATCTTTAATAAAATTACTTTATTAGTCGGGACAAGAACTGCTAGTTCAGCAGAAGTATTTGCTAAAGCATTACAATATTATCAACGTGCCACATTAATTGGGCAGAAAACTTATGGAAAATGTGTATCACAAACTTACATAAAACTTTCAGATGGTTCTGCTTTAAAGTTAACTAATTTAAAACTTTTTTATCCTGATGATACATTTTGTGATGGTAAAGGGTTGCTTCCCGACAAATTATTAGATGATAAACAATTAATTAACCAATTGTGATTTTATAAAATGCCATTTTAATATGCAAGGACTTTATGCTATAACCGATAGCAATCTTATTTTAGATTCAATATTAATTCAATCAGTAGAACAAGCTATTATTGGTGGTGCTAAAATCATACAATATAGAAATAAAAAACAAATTCAGTACATTAAACAAGCTATTATTTTAAAAAAATTATGCCAACAATACCAAATTCCATTAATTATCAATGATGACATTCAACTTGCTAAACAAATTAAAGCAGATGGAGTTCATCTTGGTAAAAATGATTTGAAATTATCTCAAGCTCGCAATATTTTAGGAAATAAGGCAATTATTGGAATATCTTGTTATAATCGAATTTCTTTAGCTGAACAAGCAATTGCTGATGGGGCAACTTATGTAGCGTTTGGAAGTTTTTTTAATTCATCAACTAAACCGCAAGCTACTTTATGTGAGATAGATATATTGCGACAAGCTCGAAAAAATTTCAGTTGTCCAATAGTTGCTATTGGTGGAATTACTCCAACTAATGGTAGTAGCTTAATTAATGCTGGAGCAGATTGTTTAGCAGTAATAAATGGAATATTTGGACAAAAAGATATCACTATTGCTACTCAAAAATATTCTCAACTGTTTTGTAATGCTTAATTAAAACAATATTATTAATCTAAATTTTAACTTTCATATAATGACGACTAATTTTACTACTGCACAAAAATATATCCCTGGCGGAGTTAACTCTCCAGTTCGAGCTTTCAAAAGCGTAGGTGGTGACCCAATATTTGTACAGCAAGCAGAAGATGCTTATATTTATGATACTGATAATAAAAAATATATTGATTATGTTGGTTCTTGGGGGCCAATGATTGCCGGCCATGCTAATCCCAAAGTAATTTCTGCGGTCCAACAAGCGGCAGCAAATGGTTTAAGTTTTGGGGCTCCAACTTTAATTGAAACTCAACTTGCTAAAAAAGTATGTGAATTAGTTCCATCTATAGAATTAGTGCGGATGGTAAGTTCTGGTACTGAAGCTACTATGAGTGCTATTCGTTTAGCTCGCGGATATACTGGACGAGATAAAATTGTTAAATTTACAGGTTGCTATCATGGCCATGCTGATTCTTTATTAGTTAAAGCTGGTTCTGGAGTTTTAACTCTAGGTTTACCTAATAGTCCAGGTGTTCCTGTATCTTTAGCTGAACATACTTTAAGTTTGGATTACAATGATATAGAACAGGTTAAAACCGTATTTGCAGAAATTGGTTCACAAATAGCAGCTATAATTGTTGAGCCAATTGCTGGTAATATGAATTGTGTACCACCAGTTCCAGGATTTTTGCAAGGACTGCGGGAAATTTGTGATGAACATGGTACAGTATTAATTTTTGATGAAGTAATGACTGGTTTCCGGGTAGCTTTGGGTGGGGCTCAAGCTATTTATCAAGTTACTCCAGATTTGACTACTTTAGGTAAAGTGATCGGGGGAGGAATGCCAGTTGGTGCATTTGGTGGCAAATCTGAAATTATGCAACATATCGCTCCATTAGGTTCAGTTTATCAAGCTGGAACTTTATCTGGAAACCCAGTTGCTATGGCAGCAGGCCTTGCTATGTTAGAAATTGTATCAGAAGAGAATTTTTATACTAAACTTGCTACTAAAACTAAACAGTTTGTTAGTGGTATGTTGGCAGTAGCTAAAGATGCAGAAATTCCTATGATCGGGGTATCCGTTGGTGGAATGTTTGGGTTATTCTTTACCAATGAAAAGAAAATTACTAATTTTAATCAAGTAAGTGCTTGTGATGGTGAAAGGTTTAAAAAATTTTTCCATGCTATGTTAGACCAAGGAATTTATTTAGCTCCTTCTGCTTTTGAAACTGGATTTATATCATCAGCTCATAGTGATGCAGATATTGAAACTACTTTGACTGCTGCTAAATTAGTTTTTGGTAAGTTGTAAGTTTACATTCTGATTTATTCAAACTTGATGCGTAATATAATATTTATCAGTCTATTAGCTGGGGTAGGTTTATTTTGGAAAACTCAAACTGACTTAGTTTTACCTCCAAATACATTGTCAATTACTAATTCTATAGTTAATAAAGTTCAAATTTTAGATCGTAAAGCTATACCACTTACTGTAACATATCAGAATACTTGGAATTTACAAGATTATATACCATTACATGAAATTCCAACTATATTACAACAAGTAGTTATTTTAGCTGAAGATAAACGATTTTTTGAACATCATGGGCCTGATTGGCAAGCTCGTGGATTTGCTACCTTACAAAATATCCAAGCTTTAAGAGTGGTACGTGGTGCCAGCACTATAACAGAACAAGTAGTACGTATGTTAAATCCACGCCCTAGAACTTTTTGGAGTCGTTGGTTAGAAGGCTTTGAAGCTGGAAGATTAGAAGCCAAATTTTCTAAAGCTGAAATTTTAGAATTCTATTTAAATCAAGTACCTTATGCCAGCCAAAGACGAGGAGTAGTACAAGCAGCTCGCTATTATTTTGATCGGGATTTAGAAACTCTTAATCTAAAAGAAATGTTAGCATTGGCAACTCTAATTAGAGCTCCAGGACGACTAGATTTACGTAAAAATATAAAAAATATAGAAGTTCCTATTAAACGGTTAGCTAGTCGTTTATTAAAATTGAACTTTATTACCCAAATTGACTATAAAAATATATTAACCACTCCAATTCAATTACATGATTCCAATATATTAGTCCAAGCTACTCATTTTGTTAATTATATCAATCGTACTCAACCAGTTTCTACCTTACAGACAGCCGGTCGCTTAGTTTCTACTTTAGATACTGATATTCAACTTGCCACTCAAAAAATATTAGATCAACGAGTGCAAGATTTGACTAGTGTTAATCATGGAGCTGTGTTGATAGTTGACCATCAAAATAATGAGGTATTAGCTTGGGTTAACGCTGGTAATCTGTCTATTAAAAAATCAGGTAGTCAAATTGATGCGATAACTACTCCTCGGCAACCAGGCTCTACTTTAAAACCATTTTTATACGCATTAGCTCTGGAACAAGGTTGGACAGCTGCTACTTTGATTAATGATAGCCCATTATCCGAAGCAGTTGGAACTGGTATGCACAATTATCAGAATTATAGTCGCAGTTACTATGGAATTCTACCATTACGAGAAGCTTTAGGTAATTCTTTAAATATTCCAGCTATTCGCACAATTCAGTTTGTTGGAGTTGAAGCATTTCTGCAACGTTTGCATAAGTTAGGAATGACTAGTTTAACCGCAGGAGCAGAACATTATGGCGATGGATTAGCCTTAGGTAATGGAGCAGTAACTTTATTGGAATTAGTTCAAGCTTATACGGTATTGGCTAATAACGGTATTTTTCGGCCAATCAAAATATTGCGAGATTCACCAACTAGCGATCCCCAAACCATATTTAGTTCCCAAATAAGTTCTATCATCACTGATATATTATCCGACCCAAATGCCAGGCGATTAGAATTTGGCAATGGACTACGTTTACCTGTACAAACAGCGATTAAAACAGGAACTTCCAGTGATTATCGAGATGCTTGGACGATTGGTTTTAATTATAAATATACAGTTGGAGTTTGGTTAGGTAATTTAGATCAACAACCAATGTCACAAATTTCAGGAGCTAGTGGAGCATCTTTAATATTACGAGCAGTATTTGCAGAGTTAAACCGTTATGCAGATACACAAGCTTTATATATGGATCCCAATTTAATAAAGGTAAATATTTGTCGTAATACGGGGCAACGTGTTACTGATGATTGCCATAGTAGAATTGAATGGTTTATACCTGGAACTGAACCAAAGTTTAATCAATTAGTTCCAGCTACTATTGCTAAACCACTGCGTTTAAAACAGCCTACTTATAATTTACAAATAGCCATGGATCCGAGAGTTCCAGATGAATATGAAGCGTTTACCTTAATACTATCTGAAATTGAATTGGAAGCTGATTTGATAGAATGGATAATTGATGATGAAGTAATAGCTACCACCGAAATTCAAGTAAGAAAATTCTTATGGCCAGTTTCTAAAGGAAAACATATCGCTCAAGCTCGGATTTTATCTTATGATTCTGATGATATTTTAATCACTCCTCAAGTACCGTTTTATGTAAAGTAACTAAATTATCTATATTATAATTAACTAAACATATGTTACAATACAAACTTTATTGATAAGGGAAGAATTATAATGAATAATTATCACGGTTTACTGAAAATAATACACTGGCTAATGTTTGTATTATTTGCCGTTATTTTTGTATTCGGTGTGGTAATGATTGAATTTAAAGAATGTTGTGAACCTTGGGGAATGTATAATTTTCATAAATCTACTGGAGTATTAGTATTTTTACTAGTATTAATCAGGCTTGTAGTCAGGAAAAAAACTGTAATACCACCTCATCCTGATTATATTACACCAATCCAACATTATGTCGCTCAAAGCGTGGTTTATTTATTGTATTTATTGATGGTAATTATACCAATAAGTGGTTATGCACTATCAAATGTACATGGGCATCATGTTGATTTTTATGGTTTGCAACTTCCAATATTATTCCCAAAAAATCCAGAGTGGGAAGAAATCACTTCAGCACTTCATTATTATTTTACTTATTCTTTTTTAGGTATTTTTTCATTACATATAATTGGTGTAATTAAACATCATATTGATAAAAAGGATATATTAAGTAGAATTACTTAAATTGTATAAATTGAAACCTTGGAACTTGTAATATATCTTGTTATTCTGATAAACCGTTTAACTACTTGCCATGTTAAATCTTTTCATGATAATTTGGCATGGTAAGTCTATGATTTTAAAAATATTACTTAGTTTGCAACACTTCCACCCCAGCCCAATTATCTGGAACTCCGAATTCTTGATAACGTTTACAACGAATTACATAATTTTGAGTTGCTTTATCATCAGTATAAATTTCTAAAACTTTATAAAAGTATTCAAGTGCTTGTGAAAATTCTTTACATCTATACAGGGCGATCGCTTGTTTAAAATCTGCCAAAGTTTTCTGTTTTAATTCCATAATTTCTGGCAAATCTCCATCAAAAACTTCATAAACAGTAATTGGTTTCGATTTACCTTTTACTCGAACTTTATCAATATCCCTAATTAAATATTGGGAAGCATTGGTTAAATTGCTATAAGTAACCTCTGAAATTAACAATGAAGCTCCATATTGTTTGGTCATGCCTTCTATACGAGAAGCTAAATTAACTGCATCTGAAATAACCGTACCTTCCATACGGGTTAGTCCACCTATAGTACCTAACATTAATTTTCCAGTATGCAATCCAATTCCTATTTTAATCGCATCTTGCCCCTTATTTCGCAAAGTTATATTATATCTATGTAATGTTTTCAACATAGCAACCGAACCAGCAACCGCATCATCAGCATTTGTGGGGAATAATGCCATTATCGCATCACCAATATATTTATCTATAACTCCATTATATTCATAAATAACCGGTTCCATTTGACCTAGATAAGAATTAATAAATTCAAAATTATCTTGGGGAGTCATTTTTTCTGAAATACTAGTAAACCCTCTGACATCTAAGAATAATACAGTCATTTCTTTTTCTACTTGATCGCCTAAGTTAATTTCTAAGACACTTTGTTTATCTAATAATTTTAAAAATTCTTTCGGTACAAATCTTTCGTAAGCTTGATTAACCTTTTCTAAATCTTCAAACACTTTTTTCAACTGCATTGCCATACTTTTAAATGATCTAGCTAGATTACCAATTTCATCTGAACGTTCAACCGGCAAATCCTGTTCCCATTTACCATCCATTAATTTTTGAGCGGCTGCATTTAGACGTAATATTGGCATTACTGGCCATTTAGAAATTAAAAGACTTATGATAATCGCCATTACTAAGGCAGCGAAACATAAGAAAATCGTGACACGAGTTGCGGCATTTATATGTTCCATAAAATCAGATTCTGGAATTATAACTACAATTAACCAATCAATTCCTTCTAAATAATTTTTGGTGTGTGAATTATCTTGCGTACTCTCCAATGGTTTTACTTGTAAATATTGTTTTTCACCATTAAGTTCAAATTCCATATGAACACTACTATTTATATTATAAAGTGCAAATTCTGGTTTCTCGTTAGCTTTTTTAAAATGTTCAATTAAATATTCCATCGACTGATTAATAGCTGGTATTTTACTATGCAAAGCATCAAGCCGTTGTACCTCTTTATTCTCCGGATTAATTATATATGGCTGTTCTTCAGTTGAAGATGCTACTATCATTCCTGTACGTTCCATAATAAAAGTTTTACCAGTTTTGCCAATCTTTAACCCGGTTAAAAAATCTCTAATTTGAGATAGGAATATATCAGTTCCTAATACGCCT
>DRQV01000122.1 GCA_011371325.1 Thioploca sp. | reverse complement strand
TTTTACTCACTCAACAAGTTATCAAAGGTATATCCAGACGTTTACAAGAAGGTACTGTACATATTGAAGATATTCAAGATCAAGCTGAACTAGCTTTAATGCGAGCTGGACACCGAAAAATTGCCAGAGCCTATATAATTTATCGAGAAGAACATGCTCATATTCGAGCAGAAAAACATGAAAAAAATACTCTAAGTGTAGTAGATGAAGATGGTCATAGTTATCCACTTAGTGAGGAATTATTGCGTAATCAAGTGATTGTTGCTTGTGCTGATTTAACTGATGTTAAACCAAGTTTAATCATTGAAGAAAGTTTAAAAAATATATTTGATGGTATCTCGAAACGAGATATTAATCATATTTTAGTGATGACGACTCGTACCTTGATTGAAAAAGAACCAAATTATACTTATGTAGCAGCTCGTTTATTACTCGAACAATTACGCTCTGAAACATTATGCTTTGTAAATTTTAGACCAACTTTAGTAGCAGCTAAGGATATGATTTATTATTATCCTAGTTATTTCAAAGTATATTTACAATACGGAATTAAGCATGAATTATTAGACCCTGAATTAGCCAAATTTGATCTGGATAAACTAGGTAAAGCAATAGTTGTTGAACGGGATTTAAAATTTACTTATCTCGGTTTGCAAACTTTGTATGATCGTTATCTGCTGAAATGGGATAACATTAGATTTGAGTTGCCACAAGCATTATTTATGCGAGTTGCTATGGGATTATCTATTAATGAGGATAATAGAGAAGATAGAGCGATAGAGTTTTATAATTTATTATCTAACTTTGATTTTATGACTAGCACTCCAACATTATTTAATGCTGGAACTTTGCGACCACAGTTATCCAGTTGTTTTTTATCAACAATACCTGATGATTTAGAAGGCATTTTTTTAGCAATCAAAGATAATGCCTTATTATCTAAATTTGCTGGTGGCTTAGGTAATGATTGGACCCCAGTACGTGGCATGGGTTCTAGTATTAAAACTACCAATGGCCAGTCACAAGGAGTGGTACCATTTTTAAAAGTTTTCAACGATACTCTAGTAGCGTGCAATCAATCCGGTAAAAGACGTGGTTCTGGCTGTGCTTATTTAGAAACTTGGCATATTGATATTGAGGAATTTTTAGAACTTCGCAAAAATACTGGTGATGAACGACGACGTACTCACGATATGAGTATATCTAGTTGGATACCTGATTTATTTATGCAACGGGTACATGAAAATGGTCAATGGACTTTATTTTCTCCAAATGAAGTGACTGATTTACATGATTTATATGGCAAGGAATTTAATCAAACATATGAACGGTATGAATTAGCTGCTAAACAAGGTCAATTTAAAATCTCGAAACAAGTTTCAGCGGTGGAATTATGGCGAAAAATGCTTACCATGTTATTTGAAACTGGTTATCCTTGGCTAACGTTTAAAGACCCTTGCAATATCCGTAATCCACAGCAACATGTTGGGGTGGTACATAGTTCTAATTTATGTACTGAAATAACTTTGAATACTAAAGCTGGAGAGGAAATTGCGGTTTGTAATTTAAGTTCTATTAATTTACCATCTCATATAAAAGATGGCAAGCTTGACGTTGATAAACTAAAAACTACTGTAACTGTAGCTATGCGAGCTTTGGATAATGTAATCAATATTAATTACTATGCGATTCCAGAAGCACGTACTGCTAATTTACGACATCGTCCAGTTGGTTTGGGTGTTATGGGTTTTCAAGATGCGTTATATAAGTTAAGAATACCTTATGGCAGTGCAGAAGCGGTTCAATTTGCTGATTATGCACAGGAAGTTATTAGTTATTATGCCATTTTAGCATCGGCTAATTTAGCTCAAGAACGTGGGTCTTATTCTAGTTTTGTAGGTTCATTATGGAGTCAAGGTATTTTACCGATTGATAGTGTTAAGAAATTAGCTAATGAACGTGGTAATTATTTAGACATGGATATTTCTTCTACTTTAGATTGGGATAGTTTACGAAAACAAGTTAAAAAAGGAATGCGAAATTCTAATACTATGGCTATAGCTCCTACCGCTACTATTTCTAGTATTTGTGGAGTTACCCAGTCCATAGAACCACTTTATCAAAACTTATTCATTAAGTCTAATTTATCTGGCGAATTCACTATTATCAATCCATATTTAGTTAAAGATTTGAAGAAATTAAATCTTTGGGATGAGGTAATGATTAATGACTTGAAATATTGTGATGGGCGAATTGAAACGATTGATCGTATTCCAGGTGAATTGAAAAGTTTATATGCTACTGCATTTGAGATTGATCCATCATGGTTGATAGAAGCAGCTTCCCGAAGACAAAAGTGGATTGATCAGGCTCAGTCACTTAATTTATATATGCTAGAGCCTTCTGGTCGTAAGTTAGATACTTTGTATAAATTGGCTTGGACTAAGGGTTTAAAAACGACTTATTATATGCGAGCTATGGGTGCTACACGAGTTGTTAAGAGTACATTGAATAATCCTACTGTTTGTAATATTGATGATGAAAGTTGTGAGAGTTGCCAGTAATTCAACTTGTTCCCAACATATTTGTTGGGAATTATTAATTATAGTCTAGCTCAGATAGCGATTTTATAGTAAAATATAGACATTTCTATATTTTATGTACTGGGGCACAATCAACCCATTATCCCCTCTGCTTAAGGTTACTTGCGATGCAAATCAATAAAAACACGTTCGGTTGGGTGCAACCAAGTTTTTATATAATCACCCACTTTATCAATTAACTTATTGAAAGAGAACTTAGAATCATTTTTTCTTATTATAAGCACCCATCAGCATTAAGTTCCATCTTGACTTTGGTATAAGCCACGTTTGCCACTATAAATAAGTTTAGCCTCTTTATCATATTTTTTTGGCATTTTATCACCATCAAACTTGCTTTTGATGTATAACTCTCATTTGCAACAACTAATTTGATACCATGTTGCTCAAGTTTGTAACTAAGTTTGTCAACAAACTGACCTAGAGATGAGTTCACGAAAGTTTTGGTTGGTTTTTTTACCTAAATTAATATGATTAAGTGATTTAGCAACATCACCGATAACAACTTTTGAAATATCATGAGTTAAGCAAATTTTAACATATTAAATTCAAAATAGATTACTTATAGCGTAAGTATGAATTTAATCATTAAAAATAAGATTTAAATAACTAAAATTCCTTCTGCTTCCAACATTCGTACTAGACGGATTAAAGGTAAACCAATTATAGCTGTTGGATCGGTACCATTCATTTGATCAAGCAATGCTATACCAAAACCTTCAGATTTAAAACTACCACAACAATTATAAGGTTTATCTATACTTAGATAATTTTCTATCTGTAGTAATGTTAATTTACGAAATACTACACTGAAAACTACCACATCAGTTTGGGCTTGTTTTGTATTACTATTATAGACACATAAACCAGTGAGAAAATCAACTTGCCTGCCACTGACTTGAGTTAATTGTTTAACTGCTTGTTCATGGGTACCAGGTTTACCTAAAATAACATTATCAATCACCGCAACTTGATCCGAACCAATTATTAAAGCGTTTGGATGAGCAGAATGAGCTGAATATGCCTTCAATTTAGATAAACGTGTAACAAGTTCAGTGGGTGATTCTTTAATTTCTGGTGTTTCATCAACATTAGGAGCATAAGTAGTAAAAGGGATATGCAATCGACTCAAAACATCTTTTCTAAATGGTGAAGTTGATGCTAATATTAAAGGTAATTCTATAGAAGAAAAATGTGATACAGTCATATTTGATATATAATTAGCTAGAAAATTTGACACAAATTGATCATCATTATACCATTATTTATGCTAGAAACTTTACCTGAATGGATTCATTCACAACATCTTGCTGCTAAAAGACATAATTTAATTGGACAAGTTGCAGTTTCTAAACTGTCTCAACGCTTATGTGATAATTTATATAGTAGAGATGGATATGTACAAATTAATTGGCAATTTATTCTTGATAATAAAAAACGACCAACAATTTATGGTCAAATCCAAGCCCAATTGCAAATGTTATGTCAACGTTGCTTAACACCATTAACAAACACAGTTAATAATGAAGTTGCTTTAGTAATTTTTACTGAAGAACCATCAAAATATGAAAAAATACCACCAAATTTTGAGTCAATTATACTTCCAAATAAACCAGTATCATTATTTATGTTGATAGAAAATGAATTAATTTTAGCTTTACCAATCGTAGCAAAACATGAGGTATGTCCAACTAATGAATTTCAATTAAAAGATGAGCAAACTGACGATTTTATTGAGCAAGATGAGAATCCATTTAATGTGTTAGCAAAATTAAAGGTATAATTATAAATTTATTAACCATTTACAATTAATCATATTAACATATTTAGGATATATTATGGATTTAAAATGGACAGATGTCCGAGATATTGCTATAGAATTATATGAAAAATTTCCAGATACTGATCCACAATATGTAAATTTTCCTGATTTACACCGTTGGGTCTGTGAACTTGACAGTTTTGTTGACGAACCAAATCATTCCAATGAGAAAGTTTTAGAAGCTATTCAGATGGATTGGATAGATGAAACTACCTAGATAGTTAATACAAAGGGTTATAAACAATAACCATGTAATTCTCACAATCAGCACATTACCACGAAAGTTGGAATCTAGGAATTATTTGGATCACCGGGTTCTCGTTTTCATGGTAATGATAGCCTATAATTAAGATTCGTAAATATTTTATTCAAGAATTAAAGAAAACTTATCCATAAGAATTAAATCTAATTTTTTGAGTCTGACGTAAAAAAGTGCATGATGCTATGTACTATTAATCTAATTCTTTGGGAATATTATCGTGCATATTTAGTTGGATCATCAATAGCTTGTACAGATTCAAATCCATCTTTACGTAATCGACAGGCATCACATACACCACAAGCAAAACCTTCCGCATTTGGCTGATAACAAGAAATAGTCATACTATAATTTATCCCTAAGCTCAATCCTCGTTGAATAATTTCTGCTTTACTGAGATTTATCAAAGGAGTATGTACTTTAAATTTATGTCCTTCTACTCCAGCTTTGGTTGCAATATTAGCTAATTTTTCAAAAGCTGTAATAAATTCTGGACGGCAGTCTGGATAACCAGAATAGTCAATTGCATTCACTCCAATAAATATATCATAAGCAGATAAAACTTCCGCCCAACCCAAAGCCAAAGTTAGAAATACACTATTACGAGCTGGCACATAAGTTATTGGAATTTTTCCAGATAATCCTTTAGTAGGCACATTAATATCAACATCTGTTAACGCTGAACCACCAATGCTATCTAAATTCAAATGAATAAACTTATGTTCCACAATACCAATATGTTCAACTACTTGCCTAGCAGCTTGCAATTCAGCTTTATGTCGTTGGCCATAGTCAAAACTTAAAGCATAACAAGCATAACCTTGGGATTTAGCTATAGCTAATGCAGTGGCTGAATCTAAACCACCAGAAACTAATATGACAGCTTTTTTCATTTTTGCTCATCTAGTTGAATAGTAATTTCTTTTTCCAATATAGTTTTAGCTGAAGTATTTACTTCTGGCAAAGTTTCAGCAGGGATGGTGTTATTATCAATAAATTCTTGCCAAAATTGTCTAGCATATAATTCCAGAGTCTTATTCACATCATTATTAAATTGCTTGTTAAGAAAAGAATTTGTTTCATCTATAATAATTTGTTTCAAATCATCGTCTTGAGAAAATTTACTACCTCTAAGTTGTTCTTCTAATTTATGAATACGAAGTCTTAGTTGCTTAACTTCGACTTTTAACAGTTCAACCTCTTCTTTGTATATGTAAGAAGTTGTACTCATTGTTTGTTCTGGATGTAAAAAATTATTTTTCTTGAAAGCCATTTTTATATTTTTATTCCACAAAAATCTAATTTTATTAGAAATTTTCTTATTCCTATATATTAATATTACGATTACTAATATTATAATCCACCACCAATAACTAAAACTATCATCAATTGGTTGTTGAGGTATTTCTTCATCTATCAACAAATTATTAAACCATGTTCTGAAATATTCATGAAGTTCTTCATAGTTATCTTTTGCAACACCAGCATGTTGAGATAATAAAGTTAATTCTTCTTTATCATTAAGCCATGCTTTTAACTGTTTAACATCATTAGTTGGAGTTTCGTTGGGGTTTATGAAATGAGATATAGCTTGTTTATATTCATTTTGTGACATACTGTCAGGATCAAAGTAATGCAATCTATACAAATTATAAGTCTTATTTTGCCATTGCCAGCTGTCATTAGTATTTCTATTTAAAATTAAAAATCGCATTAAATTTGGGTCTGGATAACCTAAAGGTTGTTTTTTTTTCATCAACTTAATTATAGGTTG
>DRQV01000121.1 GCA_011371325.1 Thioploca sp. | reverse complement strand
TAGATTTATATATTGTTTTAATTGCAGATACCCAACCAGCTTCATCCTCTGGTTCTACTACAATACCAGCATTATTAGCTATGATATCATCAGCTAATACATCACCACTCGTAGTAATAATTGGTTTATTAGCCCACAAATAATGTAATATGCGAGTACGAAAAGAAAAGTGACTTTCTAATGTATTAAAATGAGCACTTACCCCAACATCAGCATCAAGCAAATAATTTGCTAAATCAGTATAAGGAACCCAACCTGTTTGAAAAATAATTTCTTTATTATACAAATTTAATTTTTTAGCCAAAGCCTCAGCTTGAAACTGTTTAGGCATTATTGGGATGGTTGGATTAGGATGTTGAGTGCCTAAGAAAATTAATTTTATATTTGGATAGTCTGGTAATAAACGATTAATAGCCCTAATTAAAGTCAAAGGATCAAACCATTCCCAAATTCCACCACCCCATAACAAGATAAAACTATCTTCATGCTCAAAACCTATTCCAGTACGATGTGGTTTAATATTAGGTAGGCCAAAAGGGATAGTTACTACACGTTGTTGGATTTGTTGATATGTAAATGGATTAATTCGCCCCAAAGCTAATAAATGTCCTAACCATAAATTACGTTGACGTTCACTAGCACATAAAAAATAATCAGCTCGTTTAAGCTGTCTATTCATCATATTAATTTGGTTATGAATATCTATATTATGTTGTTCTAAACCTTCTAAAGGAACTGGGTCATATAAATCTGCAACTAAAATTTTACTAGTTTCAGATAATAATGGATAACGATCAAAAATAAACCCCTGAAAAATAATAATATCATGTTCTTCTATCAATTTACCAATATTTTCATGTTTATGTTGTACTAGATAAACAGGTTCAATTGAACTAGGTACTTCAAATATCGAATTAGGAATCGCTAACGTAACTTTAAAATTAGTAACTAAGGATTTAGCAAATTCCCAATAGCGAATAGCCGGGCCAGCCATACGTTCAGTAACTACATCTGGTGATAAAACAAGAATGGAATTTGGCATAGTTAATTTATGATTAGAATGAATTTTAAATGCTTAAATAATAAGGAATAAATGTATTAAACAATATATTTTGTAAAAATGATCACTTTAAAGTTAAAACTTTTCTTAATAATATTATTTAGCTTAATGAAGCCAATGGTTATGGCTACAGAGCTTTGTGAACAAGCTAATGAATTGCTATATCAAACTTATGATTTATATTCTAAAGATCATGTAATTTCTAAACAAAAAAGGTTATTAAAAAGAGCCTTGCATCTTTGCCCTAACATGCCTGAAATTCACAATGCTTTGGCATTTGTACTGGAAAATGCAGGAGAATATTCTCAAGCAATCAAACATTATAAACAAGCATTAGCCCAAAAATCTGATCTTTATGAAGCATGGTATGACTTAGGAGAATTATATTATGAACAAAATCAATTTATCCTCAGCTTAGAGGCATATTTACAAATATGTAGGATAGATTTAGATGCCAAGGCAAGAATTAAGCAGTTATTAACTAAACGACGTTATGCAATCATAGAGCCTGACCAAATTATTTCTCAAAAAAATCTATTACTTTTATACGATCCAATAAATAATTCTAAACTCAATAATAGTATTTTAAATTGTGGAATAAATTTAATGTTACAACCAATATTTTCTTTTTATAATTTTAAATTTACCCATTCCACTTTGAAATTGGCAAATAAAATTCAGCTTGATGAAATTGCAGCAACTTTACGTCAATTATACAATGGTATAATTATAATTCATTCTCATACAGACACTTTTATTAACAAAGATAATCGTGATGCCATGAATTTAAAACTATCTCAAGAAAGAGCCACGGCAATAGCAGATGCATTAGTAGAACGAGGGATTTCTATAGAACGAATTCAAGCCATTGGTCATGGTTATCATAAACCAATCGCATATGGTATATCATCAATAACTAGACAAAAAAATACTAGAATAGAAATTGAGATTAAATATTTTAAAAATTGATGTAATATTAAAGTTATTATTTTGAATATTCTCATAAATTTTACTAAAGAGGTATTGAAATATTAAGGTTTGATATTATTGTCTCCGATTGAATAATCATAACTTTATCTATAAATTTTAAAAAAAAATTATGCCAATATATGAATATGAACATTTAAATGAGATATGTTCAATTGGAAAAATATTTGAAATAAAGCAATCTATCAAAGATGAACCATTGGTAGAATGTCCTAGTTGCAAAGCGATAGTGCGTAAACGTATTTCACGTGTTGCTATTGCAAAATCTAAAAGTAATGCAGAATTACGTGATTTAGGTTTTACCAAATTGGTTAAACGTGATGATGGTGTATACGAAAATGTTACTAAGCGTGGTAATGAAAGTCGTTATATGGAATCTGGCAAACCAGAAACATTACCCGATTTTTCTAAAACAATCAGTGATTAACATTAATGGAAAATATTATCACTATAGATGGCCCAAGTGGGGTTGGCAAAGGAACTGTTAGTTTAAAAATAGCTGAATATTTGAGATGGCATATACTCGATAGTGGAGCTTTATACAGAGTATTAGCATTAGTTGCAAAACGTAATCAAGTAGATATGGATGACGAAATTAAATTAATAGAATTAGCGACTAAATTAGATATTCAGTTTATCCCATTAGTAAATAAACTGCAAATAATTTATGCTGGACAAGATATAGCTGTAGAAATACGTGATGAAACTTATGGCAAAATGGCTTCAAAAATAGCAGTAAAACCTGAAATTCGTAAAGCTTTATTAGCTAGACAACGAGCTTTTTATACCTCGCCAGGCTTAGTAGCAGATGGAAGAGATATGGGAACGATAGTCTTTCCAAAGGCTAAATATAAATTTTTTTTGATCGCAAGTTGTGAAGAAAGAGCATTAAGACGTTATAAACAGTTGATCAATATAGGGATATATGTTAAGCTATCTGAACTAGCCGTAGAAATAGCCAGTCGTGATCAACGGGATAGTACACGTACCACCGCACCTTTAATAGCAGCATCTGATGCTTTGACCATTGATACAACAAAGTTATCAATTGAAGAAGTGGTGGAACGTATTTTAAAAAATATTTCTAAACGTGCTTAATATTATATAAATTTATTTTGTAAATTATTCTTAACAATATAATTTTAAGTAAACATTAACTAACCACAAAATTGTGGCCTAACTTCAGTTTGAGTATAATTCAAATTTTTGAAATAAAAAAAACTGATAAATTTATAGCTAATTATGAGCGAAAGCTTTGCTGAACTATTTGCAGAAAGTCAATCTGAAAAACACATGAAACCCGGTAGTATCATTACCGGTATAGTAGTGGAAATACGTCAAGATGTAGTAATTATAAATGCCGGTCTCAAATCGGAAGGTATTATTCCAATTGAGCAGTTTTTTAATGAAAATTGCCAGCTTGAAATAGAAGTTGGTGATGAGGTTGAAGTAGCTTTAGATGCAGTTGAAGACGGGTATGGAGAAACTAAGTTATCTCGTGAAAAAGCCAAACGTGCTGCTGCTTGGAAAGGATTGGAACAAGCATTTGAGAATAACGAAACCATTATTGGTATAATCACTGAAAAAGTAAAAGGCGGTTTTACTGTTAATGTAAATGATATTCGATCTTTCTTACCTGGTTCATTAGTAGATGTACGACCAGTACGAGATACTACCTATTTGGAAGGCAAGCCTTTAGATTTTAAAGTCATTAAGCTTGATAAACGTCGTAATAATGTAGTTGTATCGCGTCGAGCTGTAGTAGAAAAAGAGAATATTCAAGAGCGTGAAGCATTGCTAGAAACAATGCAAGAAGGTGTGGTATTACAGGGTGTAGTTAAAAATCTTACTGATTATGGTGCATTCGTTGATTTAGGTGGTGTGGATGGTTTATTACATATCACTGATATGGCATGGCGACGTGTGAGACACCCTAGTGAAGTAGTAAATGTTGGTGACGAGATTGATGTTAAAATACTCAAATTTGATCGAGAACGGATCAGAGTTTCTTTAGGTCTTAAACAGTTAGGTGAGGACCCTTGGTTTGATATTGCTCGTCGTTATCCGGTCAGAACTCGTTTATTTGGCAAAGTAACTAATTTAGCTGATTATGGTTGCTTTGTGGAAATAGAAGAAGGAGTTGAAGGCTTAGTTCATGTTTCTGAAATGGATTGGACTAATAAAAATGTTCATCCTTCTAAAATTGTTCAAGTAGGTGACGAAGTTGAAGTCATGGTACTTGAAATTGATGAAGAACGTCGACGGATTTCATTAGGTATTAAACATTGTTATCCTAATCCATGGGAAGAATTTGCTTCTAGCCATAATAAAAATGATAAGGTTGCCGGTCATATTAAATCAATTACTGATTTTGGCATCTTTATCGGATTGGATGGTGGTATAGATGGTTTAGTTCATTTGTCAGACATTTCATGGAATGTTCCTGGTGAAGTGGCAATACGTGATTATAAAAAAGGCGATGAAGTTGAAGCTGTTGTGTTGGCAGTTGACGCAGAACGTGAAAGAATTTCATTAGGTATCAAACAACTTGATAAAGACCCATTCTCTAATTTTGTGGCTGAAAATCCTAAAGGCACTGTGGTTAAAGGAACTGTCACTGAAATTGAAAGTAATCGTGCCATTATTTTATTAGAAGAAAATGTTGAAGGTACTTTGCGAATTCAAGAAATGTCTGATGATAATATTGAAAACGCTCAACATTTTTTGAAGGTAAATGATGAAGTTGAAACTAAGATAATTAGTGTAGACCGTCGTAAACGAGCAATAAGCCTATCTATTAAGGCTTTAATTGCAGAAAAAGAAGCAACTGCTGTTCAAGATTATGCTGATTCTCAGCAATCTAGTGGAGCTACCATAGGTGATATTTTTAAAGAGCAGATAGAAACTCAAGAAAAAGAACCAGTGGAAAAATAATTTCTGTTATTAATTACCAATAAATTATGGATATTTATTACACTAACAGTTTATTGGTAGTTAATAATTGATAATTAATTAACTGATAACTGAATAATATGACAAAGTCTGAATTAATTGAAGTAATAGCTAAAAAACAAAGTAATTTATCTCATAAAGATATTGAATTAGCTGTTAAAACAATCCTTGAACAAATGACTCGTACTTTGGAAGAAAGAGAGAGGATAGAAATTCGAGGGTTTGGAAGTTTTTCTTTACATCTTCGTTCTGCCAGATTGGGACGTAATCCTAAAACTGGTGAGCCAGTAAAATTACCGGAAAAATCTGTTCCTCATTTTAAAGCTGGTAAAGAATTACGAGAACGAGTTAATATTAGCAGTAAAACTAGTAAGACTAGTAAAACTAGTAAGACTAAAAAAGGAAAGCAACGTTCTAAAAAACGTTAATAATAAAATTAATTGAATAACTTCTTAAAATATTCAATTCAAAATAAGAGTTTGCCTAAAGTGACTTAAACATAGATGATTGTTGATTTGTTGTGGCTATTGTTGCCGGTGGCAGCAGCCTCTGGATGGTTTGTGGCACAGTTGAAGGGACAAAAAATATCAGTAAATTTGTTTCCCGATTATTTCAAAGGTTTAAATTATTTACTCAATGAAGAACCTGATAAAGCTATTGATGTTTTTATCAAATTAATTGAGATCGATAGTGATACCGTTGAAACTCACCTTGCCTTAGGAGTTTTATTCCGTCGTCGTGGTGAAGTGAATCGAGCCATTCGTATTCACCAAAATCTAATTAAGAAAGTTGCTTTGCATCCTCAACAACGTAGTTTAGCTTTGTTTGAGTTAGGTAAAGACTATCGTCATGCAGGTTTATTAGATAGGGCTGAAACTTTATTTCAAGAATTGGTGGAAGCTAATCTTCATAAAGTATCAGCCTTACGTCAGTTGTTGGAGATATATCAACAAGAACATGATTGGACTAATTCGATTAATACTGCACAACAATTAGCATCTATTTATGAAGAACCAATTCATGTTTTAATAGCACAATATTATTGCGAACAAGCTGAAGTATATCTTCGGCAACAACAATATGATATTGCATTACAAGTTATACAACAAGCTTTAAAAACAGATTCTAATTGTGTCCGAGCTAGTTTATTAGAAGGCAATTTAGCTTTAAATCAACAGAAGTATAAACAAGCTATTTTAGCTTTTAAACGTATTGAGAAACAAGACTCTGATTATCTCAACGAAGTAGTAGAACCTTTACAGGTTTGTTATAAGGAAATTGAGCAACAATCAGAGTTTACTGATTATTTATGGCATATATTAGATAATTATGGTGGAATTGCTCCTATGTTGATGTTGGCTAATATTATTAAACAGCAATCAAATGAACAACGAGCTGTAGATTTTATTGTAGAACAAATACATAAGCATCCATCATTACGTGGGCTTGAATATTTACTTGGTTTAGTTTTGTCTAAGACTGATAGTATTACTCGGGAACATTTATTATTGCTTAAGGATTTGACTACTCAATTATTACAGAATAAACCTGCTTATAAATGTAATCAATGTGGTTTTACTGCTAGAAAATTATATTGGCAATGTCCAAGCTGTAAACAATGGAGTACTTTTAAATCTGTGCAAGGTATTAATTAAGAATGATTTTTGTAGCATATTGATATAGAATATACTTTTTAGATGTGGATTACATGAATATAATAACCCAAGAAAGATAAATGATGATATTACTAAAATAAATCTAATTGACATTCCAAACTTTAATCTGCTGGTTTTAAAGAAACTGATAGAAATTTTATTAAAAAAGACACAGAATTAAAACCTATTCATAAAAAAGTATTAAATGATCTTGATCAGAAAATATGGATTATAAAATATTTGGAAATATATTAAATTTATAAAAAATTCTAATTTAGTAATGAACAGCCCAATAATAATAGCTTTAGACTTCCCAAAACCAGAATTAGCCTTAGAACTTATAGAAAAATTAGAACACAAACGTTGTCGAGTTAAAATTGGTAAAGAATTATTTACTCGTAGTGGACCAGCTTTAGTTGAAAAATTAATTACTAAAGAATTTGAAGTTTTTTTAGATTTAAAATATCATGACATCCCCAATACAGTGGCTAATGCCTGCTCAATTGCAACTGATTTAGGAGTATGGATGGTAAACGTTCATGCTTTAGGAGGACGTGATATGATGTTAGCAGCTAAAGAAGCTATTGATAAATATACGACACAGCCATTATTAATTGCAGTAAGCATATTAACTAGTTTAGAACAAAATGATTTAGTTGCAGTGGGATTACAAGGCACAGTAGCAGATAATGTATTACGCCTAGCAAATTTAGCCAATAATTGTGGTTTAGACGGGATGGTTTGCTCACCATTAGAAATTACCATGTTACGCAAAAATTTGGATAATAATTTTAAATTAGTTACACCTGGTATTCGTCCAATGACAGTATCTGATGATCAAAAAAGAACCATGACTCCGGTTCAAGCATTACAAAATGGAGCAGATTATTTAGTAATTGGTCGTCCAATAACAGCAGCATCAGACCCATTACAAGCATTATTAAATATAGAAACATCTATTGCGGATTTTAAGAAATTAACTAATAATTAAAAACGATTAGGTATGATTAATGAGATTTAGTGAAAATTGGCTACGTAAATGGGTTAATCCGCCTATTTCAACCGATGAATTAATGGCACGCTTAACAATGGCAGGTTTAGAATTTGATCAAATTGAGCCAGTTGCATCTAAATTTAATTCAGTTGTCGTGGGAGAAATTGTTTCTGTTGAATCACATCCAAATGCCAAAAAACTTAATATTTGCAAAGTAAATGTTGGAGAAGATGAACCAATATTAAATATTATTTGTGGAGCAAATAATGTTAACATTGGCATGAAAACACCAACAGCTTTGATTGAAGCTAAAATAGGTGATTTAAAAATTGAAAAATCTGAGCTACGTGGAATTAGTTCCTATGGCATGTTATGTTCAGCTCAGGAATTAGGTTTAGAAGAGCATTCAGACGGCATAATGGAATTGCCAAAAGATGCTCCTGCTGGAGTTGATATACGGCAATACATGCAATTAGAAGATTTTAGTATTGAAATTGACTTAACTCCTAATCGTGGTGATTGTTTAAGTATTGAAGGAATCGCACGTGAAGTCGGAGCTTTAACTAAAGCTAAATTGGCCTATTTAGATTGCTCACCAGTATCTGCTAAAATTAAAGATGCCTTACCAATAGATAATCATGAACTTTGTCCACATTATGTTGGACGAGTTATTAAGAATATTAATATTAAAGCTCCAACGCCGATTTGGATGCGAGAAAGATTACGACGCAGTGGAATTCGTTCTATTAATGCGGTGGTAGATATTACTAACTATGTATTATTAGAATTAGGTCAGCCAATGCACGCTTTTGATCTTAATAATTTAGTTGGTGGTATAAATGTAAGAATGGCTCAAGCTGGCGAATCACTTACTTTATTAGATGATCAAAATATTGATTTAGATGAACAAAGTTTAATAATTGCAGACCATGAAAAACCACTAGCACTTGCTGGAATAATGGGTGGTCAAAATTCTGGGGTAACTGATAAAACTAACAATATCTTCTTGGAAAGTGCATTTTTTGCCCCAACCTCAATATCTAATACCGCTAGGCGTTATAAACTACATACGGATTCATCCCATCGATTTGAACGTGGAGTTGATCCACAGTTACAACGGCGGGCTATGGAACGAGTAACTGCTTTATTGATAGATATTGTTGGTGGGCAACCAGGGCCAATTATTGAAACTATAGCTGACACTATGGTGCCAGTTCCAGTTATTAAGTTACATTCTTCCAAAATTAAAAGATTATTAGGTACTAAAATAAAATCAGTAGAAATTCCACGTATCTTAACTAGTTTAGGAATGACAGTAACTCCATATAGCTCTATTTTATCAGATACCGATTTTAAACTACCATTATCAACCGAGAAAATTGAAGAACTAGTATGGGAAGTATGTCCTCCTAGTTATAGATTTGATATTAGCCTTGAAGTTGATTTAATTGAAGAATTAGCTAGAATTTATGGATATGACAATATACCAACTAAACTTCCAAAATCTGATTTAACCTTGTCGTCACAACCAGCATTAGCTTTAGAACAGTTACAAAGTATATTGGTACAACGTGATTATCAAGAAGCAATAACATATAGTTTTGTTGATCCTGAATTACAAGCTAAACTTGATCCAGAAGCTAAATTAATGGCTTTGGCTAATCCACTTGCTAAAGATATGGCGGTTATGAGAAGTACTTTATGGGCCGGTCTATTACCAATAGTACAGTATAATCAAAAACGACAAATGAATAGAATACGTTTGTTTGAAACTGGACTAAGGTTTATTAAATCCGAAGAACTACAACAAGAACAAATGTTAGCTGGAGTCGTTAGTGGCATGCGTTGGTCTAAACAATGGGGACAGACTGAACAACCAATTGATTTTTTTGATGTTAAATCTGATGTGGAAGCATTAATCTCTCACACCAATTATCATTTTGCCCCGGCAACCCATTCAGCTTTACATCCTGGTCAAACGGCAGCTATTTATTGTAATGATGAAAATATTGGTTTATTAGGAGCGTTACACCCAAGCTTAGTCCAAGAATTAGAACTTCAAGCACCGATTTATCTCTTTGAATTGCGGCTACTTCCACTATATAAAGTGTCTTTACCACAATTTAAAGAGATTTCCAAATATCCATCGATACGAAGAGACCTAGCATTAGTTGTATCGGAAGATATTAATATAAGTCAATTACAAACCTGTATTTGGCGAATGAATATTGAGACTTTAATTGATTTACAACTCTTTGATGTCTATCAAGGTAAAGGAATACCATTAGATCAAAAGAGTTTGGCAATTGGATTATTATTTCAATCTGACTTACGTAGTTTAACTGATTCAGAAATTGATGATATAGTTAGGCAATTAATAAACAAACTTGAACAAACCTTTGGGGCAAAATTAAGAGAATAAATATGGCATTAACTAAAGCTGAATTAATAGATGAACTTTCTAAAGCAGTTGGCTTCAGTAAACGGGAAGCTAATGAAATGGTAAACGCATTCTTTGAAGAAATTCGGTTAACTTTAGAAAAAGGTCAAAAAGTCAAATTATCTGGATTTGGTAATTTTGAATTAAGAGATAAAAAAGAACGACCAGGGCGTAATCCTAAAACAGGCGAAGAAATACCTATAACTGCTCGTCGAGTTGTTACATTTAAGTCTGGACAAAAACTTAGATCACGAGTAAGTTCTTATGTTGGAATCGACGAATCTTAGTCCGTTACCGCTTATCCCGGAAAAACGTTATTTTACGATTGGCGAAGTTAGTGATTTATGCACGGTTAAACCACATGTATTACGATATTGGGAACAAGAGTTTTCTCAATTACATCCTATAAAAAGACGTGGTAATCGGCGTTATTATCAAAGGGAGGATGTAGTTCTAGTTAGGAAAATTCGTAATTTATTATACGAACGTGGTTTTACAATTGGTGGTGCTAAACAATATTTAGCCGGGACAACTAATGCCGCTTCTCAAAAAGATATAGTTCGTCAATTGAGAAAGGAACTTGAAGAAGTTTTAAATATTTTAAAATCTTAATTTACCAAGAATATTATTATACATTTAAATTTTATGGAGTTTTTTATGAGTGAAACACAAGATGAAGTTATGCCTTCCCCTTTATTATTTACTGATGGGGCAGCTATTAAGGTTCAACAATTAATTGAAGAAGAAAACAACACTGATTTAATGTTGCGAGTATTTGTTCAAGGTGGTGGTTGTTCCGGTTTTCAATATGGTTTTACTTTTGACGAAAGCGTTCAAGAGGATGATACTGTAGTTGAAAATCAAGGAGTTAAATTACTGATTGATCCAATGAGTTATCAGTATTTAGTTGGGGCTGAGATCGACTATGTTGAAGATTTAGAAGGTTCTCAGTTTGTGATTCGTAATCCTAATGCCTCTACAACTTGTGGCTGTGGTTCTTCATTTACAGTTTAGATAATTAAGTTGGGTTATTATAGCCCAACTATTTGAAAGTAGATTTTAATGTTGGAATGAACAATATCCAACTCAACAAAAGCCACATAATTCCATAGGAATATTTGTGACTTAAGATATAAGTTGGCAAAAACTAATTATATATACAAACAAACATCAGATTCGCCAGCAAATTCAAAGAAGGTTGCAGCTCCTCCATATTCAATACCATCAATAAAATCTTTAGTATCAAACTCAAATAAATCTACTGTCATTTGACAGGCGACCATTTTTACTTCAGCTTCTATGCTTAAATCGCGCAACTCCTCAATACTAGCAACACCTTTACTTTTCATTTTCTTCTTCATCATACTAGTCATCATAGCCTGCATACCAGGTATGGTTTGCATGATTACTGGCACTGGAATTGGCATTGGCATTGCTGGATTACCCAAGGAAGTAACTTGCAAACTTAAATCTTTTTTTAATAATTCAAGGCCGTAAAAAGTAAAAAATATTTGCGTTTGATATCCTAATGCAGCAGCAGTAGATGCTAAAATAAAAGGCGGGTAGGCCCAATCAAGGGAACCTTTAGTTGCAATAATTGCAAGTTTTTTTTCATCAGACATGAAATGCCCTCATAATTAAGTTGCAGTATATTATTTCTTTTTGAGCAAGAATGTATATTTACCATTTTCTTCACCGGATTCCACCAATTCATTTCCAGTTTGTTTGGCAAATGCCTCAAAATCTTTAACTGAACCTGGATCAGTTGCGATTACCCGCAGGACTTGTCCACTTTCCATACCATTGAGAGTCTTTTTAGCTCGCAAAATAGGCAAAGGGCAGTTAAGACCGCTAGCATCCAGTTCTTGATCAAAATTAGCCATTTATTTCTGTTCCTGTAATTGTTTAAACAAATCTAAAAAAGGTAATTTAAGATAGAGATTCTATCAAAAATTAGCATTGCTCAGAAACAACATAATATTATAATATAGCGTAAAAGTAAAGAACTTTAGCCTACTTTCTTTAAATTGTTAGATATATCGTATAATATATAGATTTAATATTTCTAATTCCAGAAGTAACTATTTAATAATTCCTAAAATATGAACTTTTTGCCAATTTTTTTAAATATCTGCAATCAGCCTGGATTGGTTGTTGGGGGTGGTACTATAGCAACTCGTAAAGTTGAATTATTATTACGAGCCCAAGCAATTGTTACTGTAGTTGCACCTCAATTAACTGAACAATTGGTCGAATGGGCTAGTGTTGGACGTATTACTCATCAAGCAAGTAATTTTGAATTAACAGATTTACATCAGTACCGAATAGTAATAGCCGCTACTGACGATGAAATGGTTAATGAACAAGTGTCACAATTAGCACAAACTCAGGGGATTCCTGTTAATGTAGTAGATCAGCCTCAACTATGTACTTTTATAATGCCATCTATCATTGATCGTTCACCAGTACAAATTGCAGTATCCACTGGTGGAGCATCTCCAGTCTTAGCTCGCTTATTACGCTCTCGTTTAGAATCAGTAATTCCAGCAAATTATGGAAAATTAGCGGAATTTGTAGCAAGTTTTCGTAATAAAGTTAAACAACATCTATCTTTTAATGAACGGCGTAGATTTTGGGAAAAAGTTTTACAAGGTTCAATTGCTGAATCACTATTAGCTGGTAATAAAGATATAGCAACTCAAGCTATAGAAAAATTATTGACTAAAACTGCCGATGAACCAGATGGACAAGGTGAGGTTTATTTAGTTGGTGGAGGCCCTGGTGACCCAGATTTACTAACTTTTCGAGCTTTACGCCTTATGCAACAGGCAGATGTAGTATTATATGATCGTTTGGTTTCAGAGGGAGTATTAAATTTAGTACGGTTTGAAGCAGAACGAATTTATGTTGGTAAAGCACCGACCAATCATGTAGTTCCCCAGTATGAAATTAATAAATTATTAATTAAATTGGCCAAACAGGGTAAACGAGTTTTACGCTTAAAAGGTGGTGATCCATTCCTATTTGGTAGGGGTGGGGAAGAAATTGAAACTTTGATGGATGAAGGAATTCCATTTCAAATAGTACCTGGAATAACTGCTGCCACTGGTAGTTCAGCATATGCAGGTATTCCTTTAACTCACCGGGATCATGCTCAATCTTGTATGTTTGTTACTGGCCATTTGAAAGATAATACTATGAATTTGAATTGGACAGCATTATCCCAGCCTAATCAAACAGTTGTTATTTATATGGGCCTACGTGGATTACCAATTATTACTAAAGAGTTGATTAAGCATGGTATGCCAGCTAATAAACCGGCAGCTCTAATACAGAAAGCTACTACCCAAGATCAACGAGTTTTAATTGGGAATATAGAAACTTTGCCAGATATTGTGGCTAAAGCTGACATAAAATTATCCAGTATAATTATTATTGGCGATGTGGTAAAATTGCGAAAAAAATTGGATTGGTTTACTGTGAAGCAATAGAATCAAAAATTCTAAAATATTATCCCCATACATGAAATAGATCGGGATATGCTACCATTAACTTAAAAAAGCATATCAATCAACTTGATGCAAAGTTAAAATACCGGGAGTTCCTCGGAAATTAACGCCTCTGGACAAGACGGCTCTGTTATAGCTTGCTATGGCAACCAGCTTGGTTGAAATAGGAACCAATGGATTTTTATAAATTGGAGAACGGATACAAATAACTTATAAATTTTTATATTTAATATTTTTTAAATTAACTAATGTCTGAAAAATTAAAAGTAGTATTATGTTGGCACATGCACCAACCAGCATATTTCGATTCCTATAGCAATCAGTATAAATTACCATGGACTTATTTACATGGAATTAAAGATTACGTCGAT
>DRQV01000120.1 GCA_011371325.1 Thioploca sp. | reverse complement strand
GAAGCACGTTTTCGGAAAATGTTTGAAGAAGGACCAATTGGAATGGTAATTTCTGATCAAAATCTCAACTTTACCAAAGCTAATGCAGCATTCTGTAAAATGATAGGTTATACAGAAACCGAATTATTACAAATAAATATTAAAGATATTAGTCATCCAGATGATATGCTTACTAATGAAGAATTTATTCAAAAATCTAATAATGGAGAAATATCATTTTATCAGATGGAAAAACGTTATTTGCGAAAGGATAAACGGATTATTTGTTGTAATTTATCTGTTTCATTTTTTCGCAATGATGCTGGCAAAATAGATTATTTCCTAGCTAAAATTGAGGATATAACTGAACGTAAAAAAACTGAAACTGATTTAAAAAAGGCTAGAGATGCTGCTGATGCGGCAAATAAGGCTAAGAGCGAATTTTTAGCTAATATGAGCCATGAAATTCGTACTCCTATGAATGCTATAATTGGGTTTAGCAATATTTTAGCTGCCCAAATTACTGATAAAAAACAAAAAAGTTATTTAAACTCAATTCAAACTGCTAGTAAAGGTTTATTAAACTTAATCAATGATATATTAGATTTATCTAAAATTGAAGCCGGACGATTAGATATTCAATATGAACCAGTCAATTTATTAATTATCTTTGCTGAATTACAACAGATTTTTACTCTTAAAATAGCGGAGAAAAATTTAGAATTTATTATTGATATTGATGCAAAATTGCCAACTAGATTAATGTTAGACGAAATTCGATTGCGTCAAGTTTTGCTTAATTTGATTGGGAATGCGATTAAGTTTACTGATACTGGTTACATTAAATTAAGTGCTAAACAGAATATAACTGAGCAACAATTAGATTTAATTATCACAGTTGAAGATAGCGGGATTGGTATTCCTGCTGATCAACAAACAATTATCTTTGAGTCTTTTAAACAGCAAGATGGGCAAAGTACCCGTAAATATGGGGGCACTGGATTAGGTTTATCCATTAGTAAACGTCTAGTAGAAATGATGAATGGGCAAATATCTGTATCCAGTATTCCTGGCAAAGGTAGTAATTTTAATGTCATATTACAAAATGTAAAAATACCTATTACCGCTAAACCAATCCTAAAACATATTCCATTTCAACAATATACCTTTACAAATGCTAAAGTATTGGTGGTAGATGATATTGAATCTAATCGGAATTTAATTAAGGAATATTTATATCAGGTAAATTTAACCGTAATTGAAGCTAAAAATGGCCAAGAAGCATTATTACTTGCTGAACAATATCAGCCAGATTTGATTTTAATGGATTTGAGAATGCCTATAATGAATGGTTATGATGCAACTGCTCATTTAAAATTTAATCCACATACTGCCAAAATTCCGATTATTGCTTTAACTGCTTCTATCAATGTGATAGAAAAGGTTGAATTTCACTATTTCAATGATTTTTTACCTAAACCAGTTAATATTTCTGATTTGCTTAATAAATTATTCTACTATTTAAAACATGATAAAAATATTGAACCAAATCTTCCCATAGAGGTTAACAATGAAGTACTAACTACAATAACTATAGAATTAAAAAATAGTCTTATTAATAAAATTATACCTTTTTTAGCTGAAATAAATACTGCAATGGAAATGGATATGATTAGTGAATGTGCTGACTATTTAATAAAATTAGGAAAAAAACATAATATTGCAATTTTTATCCAACATGGTAAACAATTACTAGAATCAGCCAAAACTTTTAATATAGCTGACATCCAGAAAATACTTAAGGAGTTATCCACTATAATAGAGTCATTGATAGGAGTTCAAGATGCAAGCCATGATTAAATAAATCCTTACAGTTGACATTATTACCAAAATAGCCGTACTCACTGAAAATTAATAGTTAACAATTAAATTTTAAATATTTTGACTCTTATTATAACCTGATTCGCATAAATCTGTTAAAATCTATAGTTTTTGGTTTTAAAATTGTAAAATTTCTTAATTTTATATCAGTGGATATCACGGTATATTAATCCAAATATCCCAATATATAAGATATATTATATTAATTTTTTGGAGGAGTTTTAACTTATATGATTGCGTCTATACCCATAGAATTATGGATACCAATATTATGTTCGATAGGAGCGTTATTATACGGTGTTATATCTATCTTTTGGATTTTAAATAAACCTGATGGTAATGAGCGAATGCAAGAAATTGCTAACGCTATTCAAGAAGGTGCATCTGCTTACTTGAATCGTCAGTATACAACTATTTTATTTGCTGGCATCGTCATTGCCGGATTTATTTGGTACTTTTTAGGTCTAGATACTGTTATCGGTTTTGCTATTGGAGCGTTAAGTTCTGCTGCTGCTGGTTATATCGGTATGCATATTTCAGTGCGAGCCAATGTACGTACTACTCAAGCTGCCCATGAGGGTTTAAACAATGCTTTAGCCGTTGCGTTTCGTAGTGGTGCAATTACTGGTTTATTAGTAGTTGGTTTAGCATTACTAGGTGTGGCTGGCTATTACGCTGTATTACAACTTATGTTACCAGAAGGTCAAGTTGTAGTTAATTTAGGCCCTTTGATTGGCTTAGGTTTTGGAGGTTCTTTAATCTCTATCTTTGCTCGATTAGGTGGTGGTATTTTTACTAAAGGTGCTGATGTTGGTGCTGACTTGGTAGGTAAAGTTGAAGCTGGGATCCCAGAAGATGACCCACGTAACCCTGCTGTTATTGCTGATAACGTTGGTGATAATGTTGGTGATTGTGCTGGTATGGCTGCTGATTTATTTGAAACCTATGCGGTAACTATTATTGCTACCATGTTATTGGGTGGAATCGTATTCTATGCAAATCCTGAAATAGCTAATAAAGCTGTTTTATTCCCATTAGTTTTAGGTGGTGTATCAATCATTGCTTCCATCATAGGTACTTTCTTTGTAAATGCCAGAGAAGGTGGCAAAATTATGAATGCCTTATATCGTGGTTTGATGGTATCTGGTGGTATTGCTGCGGTAGCTTTTTATCCAGTTACTGAATGGATTATGGGTGGTAATGGTGTTTATTCAGTGATGAATTTATATGGTGCTGCTATTATTGGCTTAGTTCTGACTGCTGTTTTAGTGGTAGTTACTGAGTATTACACTGCGACTGAATATGGTCCAGTAAAAGAAATTGCTCAAGCCTCTACTACTGGTCATGGTACTAACGTGATTGCTGGTTTAGCGGTTTCTATGGAATCAACTGCCTATCCAGTGTTAGCTATTTGTGCTGCTATTGGTAGTGCTTATTATTTGGCTGATATCTATGGTATTGCGATTGCTGCTACTAGTATGTTGTCTATGACTGGTATTATCGTAGCTTTAGATGCTTATGGTCCAGTAACTGATAATGCTGGTGGTATTGCAGAAATGGCTGAATTGGATGAGAAAATTCGTGGCATTACTGATCCGTTGGATGCTGTTGGTAATACAACTAAAGCGGTAACTAAAGGTTATGCAATTGGTTCTGCTGGTTTGGCTGCATTAGTATTATTTGCTGACTATACTCATAAAATTGAGCAAATTGCTAAAGAGGTTGTCATAGGTGCTGGTGGAACTGCGGAATCTGCAACCCATGCAGCGGAAATAGCAAGTAAATTTGATCTATCCGATCCGATGGTTATTATTGGTCTGTTTATCGGTGGTATGATTCCTTATTTGTTTGGAGCAATGGCTATGAAGGCTGTTGGTCGAGCTGCTGGTAGTGTGGTGATTGAAGTTCGTCGTCAGTTTAAGGAAATTCCGGGTATTATGGATAAAACTGCTAAACCAGATTATTCTAAAGCTGTGGATATGTTGACTAAATCGGCAATTAAGGAAATGATTATGCCTTCTTTGTTGCCTGTATTAGTACCTATTTTAGTTGGGGTTATTTTAGGGCCTAAAGCTTTAGGCGGCTTGTTGCTTGGTACTATTATTACTGGTTTATTCTTGGCAATTTCTATGACTGTTGGTGGTGGTGCTTGGGATAATGCGAAGAAGTATATTGAGGATGGTAATAATGGTGGTAAGGGTTCTGAAGCTCATAAGGCTGCGGTGACTGGTGATACAGTTGGTGATCCGTACAAGGATACCGCTGGCCCAGCGATTAATCCTTTGATTAAGATTATTAATATTGTGGCGTTGTTGATTGTGCCGTTGTTGTAATTTTTTTGGTTGGGGTGCGTAGGACGCACCCTATCTTCTAATATCATGTATAAAATATTAAAAATATACCACATATTTCAATGTTTTTTGGAATATTCGGATGTTTTTTAATGAATATAATCCACCACTAAAAGAATGGGCTTTAATGCACCAAACTGAATTAAATAAAAATTGGGAAAATATAGAAAATAATAAACAATTTGATAAAATTGCCCCACTTGATTAAGAGGTTAAATTATGGATAATTATATGCCAATAGTTATAGATGCAGAATATATTAGTGAATATAAAATTAACATTCGATAATGGAGTTAAAAAAACTGCTGATTGCTCGAAATGGATAAAAGGAGGAATATTTGAACTTCTCAAAGATATAGAATATTTTAAACAATGTTCTCACATTAACAACTGCAATAATTAAATTATGATAATAAAAAGCATTTACATAGATAATTTTAAAATATTAAATAATTTTAGATTAGATTTTGAGCCAGTTACGGTATTAATTGGTGATAATAGCGTTGGCAAATCAACTATTTTACAAGCTTTAGAACTGCTTTCTTATACTCAAGGTAAAAAATATGGCACGCTATTGATTTTTTTAGATGAAAAGAATCATCAATTAGATTTTTCCGAATTACTTGAACTTAGACAATACTTGAATAACATTTGACTTTGATATACTAGTATTTTTTTCAGATACAGATAAAATGCAGGGTAAAAGAGCTACAGAAAAAGAAGCAAAACAACAATATTGTTAAGATAAAAAGTAATATAGAATATAGGTTTACCATTAATATATTGAAGCTTATAGTTTAAAAACGGGACGTTATGGATACACCCTAAAGCCTCAATCCATTTAGCTATTTGGTGTAGTCCTGAATTTGCAGTATTTGTAAGTGAATGGATATTTGAATTACTAAACAAAGGCTCAGTATCACTAAAATCCGAACCAGCCCAATCAAATGTAAAGTTTATCTTGATAAGGATAAGTTGATAAGGATAAGTTTCTAGATATTGTGATTGAACATTCTAATAAATCCAAAGATTTAACTGCAAATGATCTATCTAATGATAAACTTTATATAGGACGAATCGTCCGTCCTATATATAAATTTTAAAAATTAATCTTTAAAAGTTTCATCAATATCAGTATCTGCTAAACTACGTGGCATAAATGGCAATATTCTAACAGCTACTACGGTTAAAAATGCGGCAATGGCAATACCACTAACACCTAACATAATTTCCCAAATGCTTGGTGTATAAGAATACATTGTAGAACTATGTATAGCACCATAATTAATGATTTCTTTACCAGGAAATATCTCAACTGGATAGACTTGACCACCAATTATAATCACATATAATAAGGATATTCCACCAATAATAGTTAATAATGCCGCTGCTGCAATACTAATTCTACTATTAGTAAAACGATCGTGATATAACAGTAATAAAGGTAATATAGTTCCTAAGAACATATAACCAGCCCAAAATAATACTGTATAAATACCACCACCAGCTAATACAAAATATTCAACTCCATGTCTACCAGTAAAATATAAATGAGTTAAGTGATAGACTAATACAAAGTAAAATACGCCTACAATAAAAACTCCTAATAATTTCTTG
>DRQV01000119.1 GCA_011371325.1 Thioploca sp. | reverse complement strand
CGGTGGTATGTTTAATAACCATGCTAGTCCAACTTTAGAATATATCTCTTTCAGTAATAATCAAGCTGAATATGGTGCTGGTTTATGTAATATTAACGATAGTAATCCATTAGTAAAAATAAGTTCTATCAGTAATAATAATGCTATTAAAGAAGGTGGTGGTATCTATAATAAAACTAGTAATCCAATGATATGTCAAGTTTTTATTCAAGCAAATACTGCTACATATGGAGCTGGAATATTTAATATCGAACAATCAGCTCCTATCTTACAACAAGCCAATATCACAGATAATAATGCTACTCAATTTGGAGGTGGCATATTTAATAATGCTAGTACTCCACTTATAACTCATAGTATTATCAGCAATAATAAAGCTAAACAAGGAGCTGGAATGGCGAACCTTGACAGTAATCCATTAATTGGTCATTTGGTTCTAACTGCTAATAATTCTGAAGCAATGTTGAATGATAATAGTAACCCATTGATTACACAATCTACTATAGCTTTTAATCAAACTGGAATTGTAAGTTATTCTAGCTTTCCAACGATAAATAACAGCATTTTATGGGATACCATTCCGATTACCAATCGGGAAAATAGCACCACCACAGTTAAATATTCCATCGTTAGAAATGGTTGGGATGGTGAAGGCAATAAATCATCTGACCCATTATTCACTAAAAATAATACCCTACAAACAATGGCAGACGATGTGTATTTGCAACCTAAATCTCAAGCTATTGATGCTGGTAATAACGATTTAATTCCACAATATTTAACCAGTTCGGCATGTGCCATCTTTGCCAACGACAACGTTGATTTTGATGGTAAAACTCGCATTATAGATGGTAATGCAGACGGGATAGATGTTGTAGATATGGGAGTTCATGAAGCTAATTTTTCTTTTACCCATTTACTTACTGTGGAATTGATTGGTGAAGGTTCTGGTTCAGTAACATCTGATAAATTCGGAATCAATTGTGGAAATAATTGCAATCATAATTATTCCAGTGGGATTAATATATTATTAACCGCAATTCCAGATTCTGGTTCAGTTTTCAAAGGTTGGAGTGGAGATTGTATTAATAATGGAAATGTGAAGATGGTTGGAACCAAAAAATGTCAAGCTCAATTTGACTTAATTCCAACAGAAAGTAATCAATTTGAATCTGTAGCAGGGAGAACTTGTCGAGATGGCAATGTAATTAATACCACTTGCAGTTTTGATTGGGATAATGTTGAAGATATTGTTATTGAAGAAAAAGGTAATGTTTCTCATTTAGTTATCAAAAGTAATATTAAAAATAAAGGCCGAATATCTAATGCTGAAATAACTAAATACAGCAGAGTTACTGGTGGTATTCTTAGCGGTTATATAAAAAATAGCGGTACTCTAGCTGGTTTTGAATTTTTAGGCGCTGAAATACGAGGTGGAAAATTAGCTGGCGATATTGTTAATAATAGCGAAGTAGATGGAATTATATTAGATGTATCACTAGCTCCCAATACTCGTATTACTGGTGGTAGATTAGGTGGTAGAATCATTGGTAATACTAGTGTACCAGCAATATTAGAAGATTTAATTATCACTGATGGTACTTATTTAAGCAATGTCATTATCGATAACAATGTAACTTCAGAGGGCAATGTTAAGTATGGCCCTGGTGTCCAGTTCTATTTCGGCACTAAAACAGTTCCATTTGAAAAAACTATAGTTAATGAAAAAACGATAAAAGACCTAACTTTCCAAGGTAGAAATTTATCTGGTGGTACTTTAGATGGAAATATTAACATTACCATGGGTGGAACTATTAGCAATATAAAATTGACTGCTGGAACTAGAATCAATGGTGGTAATTTAAAAGGTAAAATTATCGGAGACGCTAAAAAACCAGCGATATTAACCAACCTCAATATAGTTGCAGGTAGTTATTTAGAAAACGTTATTCTCGAAAAAAATGTCTACTTACCAGATGATGTTAAACTAGGGTCTAATGTTACTATATATAAAGAGCCAGAAGCAGAAATTGAAATTTTACCAACCGCTTTATTGATTGATAAAAATTTAAATATTTATGACTTATTTGATTCTAGTTTTACTCCTAACATTAAAACTGGCAAATTTACTTATCCTAATCACGCCATATTAACTTTTGAACAAGCTAAACAACTAGAACTATCAACAACCATTAAAGTACTGCCTGAACACATAGGTAAACCAGCTGATATATTGGTAGTTGTGGAACACAAAGATAGAGATAACCCAGAACGTAATTCTATTAAAGTGCTTGAACCACCAAAATGGAATAATTGGGATAACAATATTTTTAGTTTAAAATCAATGCGACATTATCAACAGTTACCATTAAGTTTAAAACTACCAATTTATACTGGTGATTTAAATGATATAGCAGAAAAAGTATCTTTTATGTCCAATGGCCATAGATTGTTTTTAACGGATACTTCTGGGGAATACAATTTTTATATTGGTTATCGTTTACCAGATAAATCCATAGTTTATAATGGCCCAGAACCACTACATTTATTTGTAGATACAGCTCCTGAATCTTGCATTTTATATGCCTTGCACGATGATAAATTAAATGATTCTCAAGTTGTTATTATTGACTTAAGTACTGGTTCAAAAAGTAGCATGAAACCATTAGGTCCAATGAGATATGGACGTGATATGGAAGGTTTAGCTATTCATCCTGATAATCCTGATTTACTATTTGCTAGTGCTGGTAATCATGCTGAGGTAAATGGCAAAGAATTGGATGGTTATTTATATACTATTCACCGTAAAACTGGAGATATGAAAGTAATTGGACCAACTGGATTTGAAAAAACTGCTGGTTTAGCCTTCAATCCAGTTGATAGAAGCTTATGGGCTTGGGGTCGTAATGAAGGTGGAACGGATAAATGGCGAGGAAATAATAGTAATTGGGAAAGAGAAAATGGCATTACCACCAATAAATGGACTGGATTAATTACAATCAATACTAAAACTGGTAGAGGAACTCCAGTAAAACAGATGGATTACAAACTGCACGATATGGGTGGTTTAGCTTGGAGCTTTGATGGTAAGAAAATCTATGCTTCCGGTGATGAACATTTATGGGTGTATGATTTAGACACTCAAACATTTGAAATAGCTTGTGATTTTGTGGATAATGGTCGAATTGAAGGACTTGATACCCAACCCAATGGATTCTTGCTAGTTGGAGTAGATAAAAAAGGTAAAAACGGTCGGGAAACTCGTATCCTAGCTTATGATCCAGTGGAATGTAAGATAGTGCATAAACAGATTTATAAAGGTCTAAAATACGATGATATTGAATCTATCGTATGGCCAGCCACCGAATGTAATGATACATCTTGGTTGTCTGACCATTAATAATGTAGGGGTAATCCCTTGTGGTTACCATGATTTTCTAATTTATTGGTAACAGGGCAACCATAAAGGATTGCCCCCTAATATGATGTGACTATCACAAATCATCCAAAGGACTAACCACTCCCTCACCACCTTGTTTCAATACATGGGTGTAAATCATCGTTGTTTCCAAATCCTTATGTCCCAATAACGATTGAATGGTGCGAATATCTGTACCTCTTTGTAACAAATGGGTTGCAAAGCTATGCCTAAAGGTATGAGCACTTACTTTTTTAGTAATTCCAAGATTTTCTACTACTTTTTTAATAGCTTTATTAACCACTGATTGGTCAGTATGATGTCGCCTTGTTATTCCACTACGTGGGTCTTTGGATAATTTTTTACTAGGAAAGACATATTGCCAGTTCCATTCTTGTTCTGCATTTGGATATTTGCGTGCAAGTGCATGTGGTAGATAAACTGTTCCATACCCATTGGCTAAGTCTTGGTTGTGGATTGCTTTAACTCGTTGTAAATGATTAGTTAATAGTGGTGCTATAATTTCTGGAAATGGAGTTACTCGGTCTTTCATACCTTTTCCATTTCGCACAGTTATTTGTTTGTAACCATAGTCAATGTCTTGTACTCGTAATCGTACTGCTTCGGTAATTCTTAATCCACAACCATATAGTAATTTAGCTAATAAACCTGATGTATTTTCTAGTAGAGATAGTATTTGTTTGACTTCTTCACGGGTCAATACGACTGGAATGCGTTGAGTTTTGTGTGAGCGTGTTGCTTTTATATCTTCTAAAGGTTGTTTAAGAACCTGTTTGTATAGGAAGACTAAAGCGTTAAATGCTTGACTTTGGGTAGATGCAGCTACATTGGCTTGCACTGCTAAATAAGTTAAATAATCTTCAACTTTTTTCTTGGGTTCGATAAATAAGTTTTCTCGTGTTTGCATGTGGTGGAAATGAATATATTTAGCTATCCATTCGCAATATGCACGTTCAGTATGAATAGAATAATGAGCATAACGCATTATATTTCGAGTTTCATCTAATATTTTAGTATTTGACATAATTTATTGAGAAGATTATAATAATAATTTCAAGTTTTATTATGCTTGAATTTAAGGATAATATCAACTTATCAGGTGTATTTGACATGATAATTTGGATAGCAGGTAAATTTGCCTGAATTCACGGTAAATACTGTGGAATATCAAGGTGAAAAGTCAGGATAACTATTATCAGGGCAAACTTGCCCGATTTGTCGGTTAATATCTAATGAATATCATAGCAAGTATACTTGATAATAATAAGTTAGTTGGGTTAATCGTTCTTAATTATTTTCAATATCAAGTATTTAACTTGTACTATCTGTTTACTATTTATCTACGTTTGATAGTTCAAAATGAAGTTGATAGAATTTAGGATTATACGATAAATTCTAACTAAATCTTAGAGGCCGACCTATCGGCGGCTCAAGAATGGTGTTAGTTGGGTTAATCATTCTTAATTATTTTCAATATCAAGTATTTAATTTGTACTATCTATTTACTATTTATCTACGTTTGATAGTTCAAAGTGAAGTTGATAGAATTTAGGATTATACGATAAATTCTAACTAAATCTTAGAGGCCGACCTATCGGCGGCTCAAGAATGGTGTTAGTTGGGTTAATCATTCTTAATTATTTTCAATATCAAGTATT
>DRQV01000118.1 GCA_011371325.1 Thioploca sp. | reverse complement strand
AACTTTACGAGATATTTTGCAACAAGCTGGTTATCAAGTGCGAATTGGTTCATTATTACCAGATTTATATGAGCCTCTTACTTTGGAATTACCATCTACTAAACTAATTTTAGAGCCATTAATTAAAAAAAACCATTGCATAAGCGTTGAAGGATTTGTACCATGTATAATATTATTGAATAATGATTTATCTTTAGGCCATCCTCCTATCTTTAAAGATATTCATCAAACTATAATTCCACCATTAAAATCAGGTTGGGCAACTCGTTTAAAATCAGATCATTTTACCCATTATCGTCAAGTTGCTCAAGAGTTCGCTAAACAAATTGAAATTGATCCATGGTTAGTTGATCCTTTGTTTAGAAATTGTGGCGAACTTAATTTTATGAAAAATGAAGGTTATGAATGTTTAGCTGATAATGTTGATGCTATACTGAATAATATTCAACGTAAATATAATGAGTATAATGTACCTTATCAACCTTTTGTGATAATTAAAGCTGATGCTGGAACTTATGGTATGGGGGTTATGACAATTCATAGTGCTGATGAAATAACATCATTAAACCGTAAACAACGCACTCGTATGTCGAAAACTAAAGAAGGTAAACTTATTAGTCAAGTTATTTTACAAGAAGGTGTTTACACATTTGAAACTTGGGGTAAGGATAATGCGGTGGCTGAACCAGTTATTTATATGATAGATCATTTTGTTGTGGGAGGTTTTTACCGAATCCATACTAAACGTGGGATCAATGAAAATTTAAATGCTCCTGGTATGCAGTTTGAACCATTAGCTTGTATTAATTCTTGCATAACTCCAGATAATCGCCAAGCTCCAGATTCTTATCCTAATCGTTTTTATGCTTATGGAGTAATTGCACGTTTGGCATTATTAGCCGCTACTCGTGAAATCGATAGTGAAATTGATATTTAATTATGTCAAAAATATTAGATTTAAATATTATTGAAAAAATAAAAATAGCGACTGCAAAACGTAGTCCTGAGTTTTTAAGTTCTTTAGTAGATAATTTCTTGGTTCATTCTGCTGAATTAATCACCGAAATTAATTTAGCTCTTGAACAAAGTAATATTCCTAAAATTATTAAAAATATTCATAAATTAAAAGGAACATCTGCTAGTTTTGGAGCAGAAGAACTAGCTCAGTTGTGTAGTAAGATAGAAACTACCGATCATGCTGAAATAAAACCATTGATTGAACAGTTAACAGATTGTTATGATAGAACTAAGTCTGAGATAAAACAGGTATTCACTAGTAAATAATCCTATGCGTATTAAAAGTAAATGGAACAAACGTGCTAAATCACAATCTATTGAAGAAATTGCAAAGGCAGTTGGCTTTATTAGTTGGCAAATAGCAACCAATAGTTTATTAGAGTTAGAAAATAATGGTTATGAAACCAATAGTCAAATTCAACGTTTAAAAATCATTCAAGAGATTTTAGTTTTTTTGGTACAAGTTGCCGATAGACTGGTTTATGAAAATTTAAATATTGAACAGCGTAAGTTATTTATTACTACTTTAGCCTTTTATGTTGCTGATACTCTGATTGATAATCAAAAAGATGTTGGTAATTTTGTAGGTAGAAATGTTTTTATCGATTTGTTAAATCAACGTTCTGAAAACTATTCAGAATTAAGTTTTAATAATGGTGAAGCTGGATTTGATTTTTTGCGTTATTTTGGAGAGCAAATGTCTATTATTTTTCAAGATAATCATTTTGTTAGTCAACAGATTGTTGATATAGAAGGGCCAGATATAGTAGAAAAATTACAGAAGGGAATTAAAAGTTTATTCTCTTAATTTTTATTACATCATCTTGGTGAATTGAATTCGTTTGAAGTAATTAAAATAAGGATTTTAGTAGGAATTATTTTGCCGGTTGTAATCTTAAATTAATTTACGACAAATTTACCAATAATGGTAATTCCTAAAAACTAAACCAGAGTATACATGCGATTAATCTGTATGTAAAATATTCTAAAAGAAGTAATTGCTATGCAAAAATTTGTGATACTTGATAGAGACGGAGTAATTAATTATGATTCAGATGCTTATATAAAATCACCAGATGAATGGCATCCTATTCCTGGTAGTTTGGAAGCTATAGCTCGTTTAACTCAAGCTCAATATCGAGTTATTGTGATAACCAATCAATCTGGTATTGCACGTAAACTATTTACTTTGGATGACTTGAATCAAATTCATATAAAAATGCATCAACAATTATCCAATATAGGCGGTATAGTTGAAGCAATTTTCTTTTGTCCTCATAAGGATGAACATAAATGTAAATGTCGTAAACCTTGCCCTGGGCTTTTTCATGAATTTGCTAATCGATTAAATACTCCCTTGGCTCAAATATATGCAGTAGGTGATTCATTACGTGACTTACAAGCTGCAACTGTATCTGGAGCAAAACCAGTTTTAGTTCTAACTGGTAAAGGGGAGGAAACTTCAAATGATAATGGGTTACAAGATATTGGTATAATACCGATTTATACTGATTTAGCAGCCTTTGTAGACAATTTATTGATAAATTAAAATAATGTTATTTTTACGTTCACTACTATTTTATATTGGAATGATTTTAGGATTAATAATATGGGCTCCTATGATTATCATAGCACCAATTTTTAAATACCCTAAACGTTATAGGATGTTAATTAAATGGGGATATTTTGTTGTATGGTGGTTGGAGAAAACTTGTAATCTTACTTATAAATTACATGGTATGGAAAATTTACCAGAAACTCCAAGTATTATATTAAGCAAACATCAATCAGCATGTGAAGCTATTATATATTTAAAAATTTTTCCCATTCAAACCTGGGTATTAAAACATGAACTATTATGGATTCCAATCTATGGTTTAGCTTTGAAAAACTTAGAAGCTATCACTATTAAACGGCAAAATATTCGTAAATCTATGCAGCAAGTTATTGTAAAAGGACAACGTAGCTTAGAAGCAGGACGTTTTGTAGTTATATTTCCAGAAGGAACTAGAGTTGCTTACGGTCAAAAGAAAAAATATGGAATAGGTGGAGCTTTATTGGCAGAAAAAACTGGATATCCAGTAGTTCCAATAGCTCATAATGCTGGCAAATTTTGGCCTAAAAATAAATTCATTAAGCAACCAGGAGTTGTTGATATAGTTATTGGTCCAATAATTGAGAGCAAGAATAGAACTTGTCGAGAAATTAATGTTTTAACAGAGGAATGGATAGAAAAAACTATGGAAAAATTATAGATATCCTAATTCGTAATTTAGTAAGCGATAACGTCATATACCAATAATTTGTGATAAAACATAACCGAAAATATTCAGTTATGTCTTCACATTAGTCTTTAGATAATTACTAGTATTATATTCAGTTGTTGGCATTGTGATCACTTATGTAAGGATTGTGCCTCAGGGTAAAAATCCTTATCCATAATTTGAATTAAAGAAAACGGACATTCTTTAGGAAAACGTTCTTTTTTTATTCCAGTTTCTTTAGCTGCTATTACAATTGCTCTTTGATAAGATACAACAAAACGTTCTTCTAATTGGGGTTTTAAACTAGGACTATCTTCTAATAAATCAACTGTTTGATGACGTTGTTCCTCAATAGTGCATTCCCAACTATAACTCCGTTTTTCTGACTGAAAAGTCCATTTTAATAAATGGGCAATTAATACAGCCAATCTACTAACCAATTCACGTTT
>DRQV01000117.1 GCA_011371325.1 Thioploca sp. | reverse complement strand
TAGAATTTCAAAATGGTGGTCAAGGAGTATTTTTACTTACATACAAACAATTATACAATTTAAATAATAAGGAGGATTTTTACTTACATATAAACGATTGTATAATTTAAATAATTGATAATATTATTTTAATCTAGGTATTAAGTATAAATTAAAATTTATACCTTTTTCAATTTAATAAACAAATATATGTTTAGTTCCAATGAATTATAAAATATTTTTTAAAGCAATAAAATATTCAAGTATTACCAAATTAAAACTATAAGATAATAGTACCTTTATCAGAATAATAAAAGCTGGTATTATATGATTTAAAATTATTAAAAAGGTTAAATTATGGCAAATGAACTATGTTTTAAAAATATTAATTTAGAAAATCATTGGACTTTACCTGTTTATGAAAAAACTGGTGGTTACAAAGTATTGCGTAAAATTATAAAAGAACAAACTAATCCGCAAGAAATAATTGAACAATTAAAAGCTTCTAATTTACGTGGACGTGGAGGAGCCGGTTTTCCAACTGGACTGAAATGGAGTTTTATGTTATCAGTTCGTGACAAACCAATTCAAAAATACCTAGCTTGTAATTCTGATGAAGGAGAACCAGGTACCTTTAAAGATCGTGATATTTTACGATATAATCCCCATGCTATTATTGAAGGAATGGCCATTGCCTGTTATACAATAGGAGCAACTGTTGGTTACAATTACATACGTGGAGAATTCAGAGAGCCAATTGCTAGATTTGAAGCTAGTTTAAAAGAAGCTTATGCTAATGGTTTATTAGGTAAAAATATTTTAGATTCTGGAACTGATATTGATATTTATACTCATTATGGTGCTGGAGCTTATATTTGTGGCGAAGAAACAGCATTATTGGAATCTATTGAAGGAAAAAAAGGTCAACCTCGTTATAAACCACCATTTCCAGCAGCTTGTGGATTATATAACAAACCAACCACAATTAATAATGCTGAAACTCTAGCTTCAGTACCAAATATCTTAAGCAATGGTGGAGATTGGTTTTTGAATATTGGCAAACCTAATAATGGGGGACCAAAATTATTTTCTGTATCAGGTCATGTTAATAAACCTGGTAACTATGAAATTCCAATGGGAACGCCATTTTCAGAATTATTAAAAATGGCAGGTGGAGTATGGAAAAATCGTAAACTGAAAGCAGTCATTCCTGGTGGTTCATCTACTCCAGTATTAACAGGCGATGTAATGATGGATTTGACTATGGATTATGATTCCATATCTAAAGCTGGTTCTATGTTAGGTTCTGGAGCAGTTATTATAATGGATGACACTACTGATATGGTTAAAATGTTAGCTAGAATTACTCATTTTTATTATGAAGAATCTTGTGGGCAATGCACTCCATGTAGAGAAGGAACTGGTTGGATGGCTAGAATTGTGCAAAGAATTTACCGTGGTGAAGGCCGTCCAGAAGATTTGGATTTATTATTAGATACTGCTAACAAAATTAGTGGTAAAACTATTTGTGCATTAGGAGACGCCGCTGCTATGCCAGTTATTGCCTTTGTTAAAACTTTTCGAGAAGAATTCCAACATTATATTGAGCATGGAAAAACCATGATATAAATAGTTTTATCAATTTTTTAAAGATTATAGGTGGATGATACTTGTCCACCATATGACTTTAATAAAAATGATTTACAAAATTATCTGTTCAGCATCGTATATTCAATTTCATTATAACTAATTCAAGTTGAATCCATCCAGAGTTGTTGATTCCTGTTTAGTTAATAGCCCTGAACAAAGGATTAATATATTTAAAGTTAAACTACCTAATTAATAATATTCTTTTATTAATAACCTCATACATTATTGGCAAAAATTATCCAAACTATAATGATAATTCTTAGAAGCAATACCTAATAATACTACCAGTTAAACTTATGAATGATTTTTTGTTAAAATAAACTTATGATTAATGCAATAAACAACTTTTAATAATTTAGGAATCAAGCAATTATGATGCAGAGTGACATTATTCGATTAATAGTTATTGAAGAATCAGCAAATGATGCTGAAGTAATTCTTAATAGTTTGCGTAAAGCACGATATCCCATTCGTCCTATCCATGTAGAAGATGATGAAGATTTACAAGAAGCATTATCTAGTCATGAATGGGATTTAATTATTTCAGTACCAAAGGTTGGTGACTTCACCATATTTCAGGTATGTGAAATGGTTACCTCATCTAAACAAGATATTCCAGTAATCGTTATTAGTGATAACTTTAATTGCAAAGTAATGAGTAAATTGTTCAGTACTGGAGTTAAACGTATTATTCCCAATGATAATAGTGGTAGTTGTTTACCAACAGTAGTTGGATTTGAACTTACTAATTTAGCCGAACGCCGTAAACATCAGCGTCTTGAACAACTTTATAAAGAAAGTCAAAAAAATAACAAAATGTTATTGGCAACTTCTCGGGATGCAATTGCCTATGTACATGATGGCATGCATATTTATGCCAATCCCAGTTACCTAAAAATGTTTAATTATAATAACATGGAGGACTTAGAAGGACTTCCAATTATGGATTTAGTTGCTATCAATGAACAACCTAAATTTAAAGATTTCATGCGCGAATTTATGAATGACGAGAGGCTAGAAGAACGGCAAATCGCTCTAGAAGGATTACGTTCTAACAAAAAGAAATTTAAATTAACAATGGAATTTAGCCAAGCGATTTATGATGATGAACGTTGTATTCAGGTAATTATCCGGGAACAATCACGAGGCAGCAAAGAAATAGAAAAACAATTGTTGCAAATGGCTCGTCGTGATCAACTTACAGGTCTATTCAATCGGCAATTTTTCTTAGAATTATTGGATAATGCTCTGGCCAAAGCATTGGAAAATCATACTCGTAGTATATTATTATATATTGCTTTAGATAATTTTGAAAAAGTTAAAGATAATGTTGGTATAGCTGGTTGTGATCCTTTAATAAAAAATATCGCTGCTGTAATTAAAAAAATATCTGGTAAATCAGCTTCTTTAGCTAGATTTGATGAAAGTATATTCACTTTATTAATAAATGATAAAGAGTCTAAAAAATGTACTGGTGATAAAATAGCAGAAAAAATTTGTAAAGCAATCGAAAATACTGTAACAGAATTGGCAGAGCAATCAGTCATTGTAACATGCAGTATTGGAATAGCTCAAATAGTTGCTTCAGTCGCTAAACCACAAGATGTATTAACAGATGCTCATGCTGCTTGTAAAAATATCCTGGAAAAGGGTGGTAATGGTTATGAGACTTATCGTGCAACAGTTAAAAATGATCAAGTTGGAATAAAAACCTCTGATATTGCCAATATTATTGAAAGTGCAATTGAAGATAAACGTATGTCTTTGCGTTATCAACCAATTATTAATTTACATAGTGATGATGAGGAAACCAAAGAAATTTACGAAGTATTTCTACGAGTAGAAGATGTGGAAGGTAATCTATTTCCAACCGGAAAGCTATTTATTGATGCTGAAACTGCTAATTTAAGTACTAAATTAGATAGATGGGTATTGCAAGAATCTATCCGAGCTTTATTGGAACAAGAGCATGAAATAGTTTTATTTATTAAATTATCTGATCAAGCTATTAAAGATGATAGCATCTTATTATTTATTAGGAAATTGCTTAAATCTTCCAAAATATCAGGAAAACGCTTAGTTTTTGAAATTAGTGAATCGATTGCCATTACTCAAATTAAAGCATCCAAAAATTTCATAACTCAACTGAAAGCATTAAATTGTCAATCAGCATTAGAACATTTCGGTACTGGATTAAATTCTGAAACTACTTTACAACATTTACCTGTTGATTATATAAAAATTGATGCCGTTTTTAGTAAAGATTTATCAACAGATACCGAAAACCAAGAAGCAGTAAAACGCATTGTTAAATTAGCTCATGATTTAGATAAGCAAGTAATTGCTGAAGCTGTAGAAGATGCTAATAGTTTAACTGTATTATGGTCATCAGAAGTTGATTTTGCTCAAGGCCATTATTTACAAGAACCATTAGAAGATTTGGAATTTGATTTTTCTGATGAAGAAGATGATGAATAATTTGATAGGAACTATAATATTTATACCAACCTAGTATAAAAATTATCTAAAATTAAAAAAGTATTATGAAAAAATTTTATTCACTCTTTTTATTTATAATTTTAACGACTAGTTATTGTTCTTTAGCAAATGATTCAATGCCTAAATATTGGCAATTTAAACTAGCTTTAAATGCTATTAAATCTAATGATATGGAAACATATCAACAGTTATCTACCAATTTACGAAATTATCCACTTTATTATTATTTACGCTATCAAATATTAAAATCTAAATTAAAACAAGCTAATAATTCTGAAATTCAAATATTTTTACAAAGGTATGGCAATAGCTATTTTGGAAAAAAATTACGTCAAGATTGGTTATTTCAATTAGCTAAAAAAACAGATTGGAATAATTTTTTGAAGTTTTATATTCCAACAAAGTCTGTTAAATTACAATGCTATAATATACGTGCCAAACTAATGACTGGTCGGCAAAATAATTCTACTACCCAAGCTGCTAAAAAACTATGGTTAGTTGATCATTCTCAACCAAAAGCTTGTGATTTCATATTTAATTACTTATATAAAAATTCTTTGATTTCTGATACTATGTTTTGGCAACGGATTGAATTAGCTGCTAAAAAAGGTAGGTTTAAATTAGTTAATTCTTTAGCTAAACATCTTCCATCACAAACTTGGGTACAGCTTTGGCATACAATGCATAAAAAACCAGAACATACTTTGAGAAATTTTTCTGAATCAGATTTACCAATTGCTCGTACAATTATTTTACACGGTGTTAGACGTTTAGCCAAGAAAAAACCATTAAAAGCCAATAAATACTGGCAATTATTACAATCTAAATATACTTTTTCAGCAACTCAAATTGGAGAATTACAACGTGATCTCGCTATCGCTGGCAAAAAGCATCCAATGGCTTTAGCCTGGTTAACAGCTATAAATAAAGAATATCTCAATGAAAAAGCTAATATTACTAGAATTAAACTTGCTTTACGACAACAAAATTGGATTGCCTTAGCTGATTTCATCACAGAATTACCAATAGAACAACAACAAACTTTACAATGGCGTTACTGGTTAGCTAGAGCTTTGGAAAAAAATAATAAAATAAAAGAAGCTCTCAATATTTATATTAAACTAGCTGAAAAACGAGACTATTATGGTTTTTTAGCTGCTGATCGACTTGGAACTGAACATAAAATGCAACATAATTCAATTCAATTGACAAAATCTCAACAAAATAAATTAATGCAGAACCCTAATATTGCTAGAGCCTATGAATTTTATCGTCTTAGTAAAATAGATGGTGAAAGTTGGTTAACTAATGCTAAAAGAGAATGGAATTATGCAGTTAATTTATTAACTAAAAGTTCCAAAGCGACTGCTGCTGCTCTGGCTAATAGTTGGGGATGGAATCATCAAGCTATAGTAACAGCGGCTCAAGCTGGTCATTATGATGATTTAAATATTCGTTTTCCATTAGCGTTTTATGAGCAATTAAAAATAGGAGCTAGAAAACAAAATATTGATTTAGCCTTAGTTTATGGAATAGTCAGACAGGAAAGTGCTTTTAAAAATACTGCTCGTTCTCATGCTGGTGCTTTAGGTTTAATGCAGTTGATGCCAGCAACTGGTAGGATTGTAGCTAAAAAAATTGGCCTGAAATTAAAAAATCGCCAAAATATTTTAGATGTTGATGTTAATGTAAGTTTAGGTACTGCCTATTTACGTCAATTATTGGATAAATTTGATGGTAATTATATGTTAGCAATTGCTGGTTATAATGCTGGGCCTAATCGTGCAAAACGTTGGGCAGCTAAAAATAGCTGTATTCCAGCCGATATATGGATTGAATTAATCCCATTTAAAGAAACTCGTAAATATGTCAGTCGAGTTTTATTTTATACTAGTATTTTTGAAAATCGTTTGGGATTAAATGCCAAACCTCTTAGATTATTTATGCCATTTAATAAAAATTGTCCTGATAATCGATAGTTATTTTAATCAATAATTCGGAAAGTTTTTGAAAACTAAGTTTAGTTAAATTAATAATTTTTTGAAATTTAATTGTCATAAGACATACTTTAATAATATTATAAAAGCTGTCCAAGTTATTAAACTATAAATTATTATGATTAATTATTACAAGAAGTTAAAAAATTACAAGCATTATAGCAGTAATGAAAGTTTATTCTAGAATGCTTTATTTGTTGGACATAATCAAAATATATTATAATTTTAAGTAAATAATGAAAATTTTAGTTAGTAACGACGATGGCTATCTAGCACCTGGCATTATTTGTTTGGCAGATGCTTTACAGAAATTTGCTGATATAACTGTTATTGCTCCAGATCGTAATCGTAGTGGTGCTAGTAATTCTCTCACGTTGGATCATACTTTACGAGTTAATGAAGCAAGTAATGGTTTTTTATATGTAAATGGAACACCCACTGATTGTGTACATTTAGCGATGACTGGTTTGTTAGAAGAGTTACCGGACATTGTAATTTCTGGAATTAATGCAGGAGCTAATTTAGGAGATGATGTGTTATATTCTGGTACTGTTGCCGCAGCCATGGAAGGCCGTTTTTTAGGTTTGCCTGCATTAGCTATATCTTTAACCAATTTTACTCCCAAATACTATGTAACAGCAGCAAAAGTAGCAGAAAATATATTAGAACGCTTACAAACTAAGTCATTATTTTTACCAAACAATACTATTTTAAATGTCAATGTACCAGATTTACCATGGAAAGAAATAGCCGGCATTCAAATTACTCGTTTAGGTAGTCGTCATTGTGCTGAAGATGCTATTAAAACCCATGATCAATTTGGGGCACCAGTTTATTGGATTGGGCCTGCTGGCAGTGAACGTGATTCTGGGCCTGGTACAGATTTTTATGCTGTTAATCAAGATTTTGTATCTATAACTCCATTATCTGTAGATTTAACTAATCATACAGTAATTGATAGTTTGAAAGAATGGTTACAGCTTTAATATTAGACAACTTGATAGTGAATAAAAATTTAAGAGGTATCAACTATTAAAATCCATTACCTATTAGAAAGGTTAGCAATTCCTATATTTTGGTTAGGATTATTTTTTGTCATTACTACATTTTTATCTTACTTCACTTACGCATATGAATTTGAAAGAATATTTGATATAAATATCCATAGAATATTAGTATTGTTAGACTTACGTAAAGAAAATACTTTGGCAACTTGGTTTTCTAGTATATTATTTTTAATTACTGGATTAGCTTTTGTTTTATTGGGTTGGAGTGCAAATTTTAAAATTGCTAATTGGCAACGTTTTATCTTTAAACTGACAACAATAGGAGCAGTTTTATTATCTGCTGATGAAGTAGCAAGTATTCATGAAACAATTGGTAAATGGTTAAAACGAGCTACTGAAGATTTGATTACTTTTTTACCTGTAGATGAAAGAGGATTTGTCTGGGTATTATTATTTGCTCCAATAGCCATAGCAGGTCTAATAGCTACTGTAATTGCATTGTTTAAGGTTAGCCAAAACTCTCAACGGACAGCATCATCTATAGCATTATGGATAGCAGTGTTATGTTTGCCAACAGTGTTTGCATTTGAACTATTTGAGTGGATATTTTATTCTGAAAAAATTAAAGTTTTAAGTTGTTGGGAAGAAACTTTTGAAATATTGGGAATGTATAGTTTATTTATATGTGCATTATTGATTAGTAGGCAAAATAAATTATGAAATATTATCTTATTTTTCTAATAATAGCATTATATAGTTTACTTTTATTACTGATTGAATTGCAAACTTCCCAGATTTTTGTTCGGCAGTTTTTTACCGATATAGGTCAATATGAGATTATTGGTTATGCTATAAATACTACGTTAAGCGTATTTTTATTATGGGCTACTGCATTATTGTTTATTATTAATTTGACTTGTGTTAAGAAGAGAACTGTAGAATATTGGTTCTTTGTCTCCCAAATCGTCATGTTTGTTTATTTAGGTTGTGATGAGCGGTTTTTAATTCATGAAAGTATAGGCAAATTTTTAGGGCGTAATGATGCCTATTTATTGTTGGGGTTAGGTTTAGTTGAAGTTGGATTATTGGCTTGGCTTGGCAATTTACGTCAAAAAACACAATTGGCTCGTAAATTTTTATATATTGCTGCCGTTTTATTTTTTATAATGGTGGTAATTGATGCTAAATTTCCCAGAGATATGTTATTACGTTTATCTTTGGAGGAATTAACTAAATTATGGGCGGATATATTTTTATTTTTGTTTGCTTGGGAAATTATGCAACAGAAAATTGGTAATCGTATAAATGCCTAATCGTGATACCCACTAAAGTGGGTAAATTATAATCTATATATTAATCATTTTCTGCCAATATACAATAAACTAATTCATGATCACCACCTTCAATATCCGGATGAACTGAGGTATAATCAGGATCATTGGTCCAAACAATTGTTGTTCCAGACAAAGTTGCAGCATCTAAACTTATCATAGCTTGAGTTTTATTCTTACAATCATCGGGAATTTTAAGCAAATTTTCAGACAACGAAGATAGCCATTGTATATTTTTCTTCAACAAACTAGATAACGGTTCATATTTAGCATTATTAAGTTGATTTTCTAATAATGATAATAAACAGCAAGGTATCCAAAATTGAATGGATGACTTTTGTAAACGGACAAAACAATGTTTAGTATCATTATTAGACTTAGATAATAAATCTAATACCACATCATAATTCAAAATAATATTTAACATAATTTATTTAATAATCTTACTATGTTTATTAAGTGACACAACTGCACGTAATTTACTAGCCATAAAATTAGTAATACCGTTTATTCCGATAAATTCCATATCATTTGTTAGATTTTTAATCTGACTTATTTCAGACTAACATCGTTTCCCACCAAAGAATAGCATTTTATATACTCTATATAAATAGAAAATACTTCAGTGAATTATAACCTGATAATCAATCTACTGTAACTTAATCACAAAATACTCAATATTAGAATATTCGCTTTCGCCAGCTTTATTATAAGAAGTAATTCCAACATAAAAAGCTGCTCCAGCAGGTACTTCCGCAGAAAAATAAGTTTGTTGTTGCATATCAATGTTGTTAATATAACTAACATCTGGATAAGGAGCATAATATAGAATATAACCAGTTGCACCAGCAATTTCATTCCAAGTTGCTGTCACCGTTTTATTAACTTTAGTCAAAGAAAGTGTTGGAGCAATTGGTTTCGATAATGGAACTTTTCCGGTAAGTAGCAAAACTCGTGAAGAAAACGCATCTAAACTAATATCACCAATTACAGTTTTACCTACTAAATCTTTATAAGTATTACCTTGTAAATCAATTATCTGAGAATTTTCAGTCTGATTCATAAACAATACTGATTGCTGTTTAGCATCATTTAATACCACATTAACTGGCTCTAAGCTTACATTATCCAACCAATAATTAGCATCATAATCTTGAGTGGTAAATAAAATTTTGCCATATTCTGTTGTTATTGAAGATTTAAAAAACATTTCATATTGTTGACTTACCTTACTATAAGCAAAAAATCTTTCTTGCAAAATCCGCCAAGTTGTATCTGGTTTAGTGTCATTAAAGCGTAATTTAATATTGCCAAAACCATCACCTATAACTTTAAATTTCAATCTATACCATTGATTTTCAAGCAATTGAAATGTATTAGGTATTACGTTAGCAGTACCTTTCTTAAATTCCATTTTTAAACTGCCATTTTCATGGGAAATTGGCCCTTTCCAATCAGATACATCAGTATTAAAACTAGGATTAATAATCAGATTAGCTCCAATATTAGTAGCATTATATTCAGAAAAATTTATATTACATTGAATAGAGTTTTGATCTTGAGTTGAAAATTCTTGCTGCCAATGAGCCAAAGAATAAGGTTTTTTATTGCGTATAAAGGTAACTTTACTATAAGGATTGCAATATAAATTATTATTAAAACTACCATTATTGCCTTCATTAGTTATTTGTAATCCAATCTGATCTGGTTCAAGAGCGTAAAATAAATTGCCTTCCACTGTATTATTTTTAGAGACACCTTTTTTACCTTCAATAATAAGCTGGTTTTTATTGTTATATACAATATTATTAAGCACGGTAGTATTTACAAATGAATTCAAACGGATACCTTGGTGATTATTATTAGCAATAGTATTACTTTCAATGACATTATTTTTGAAATTACTATCCGCTCCAATTCCCATACCATAAGAAGGATGGTGCATACAAGGGGTTTTAACAGTGCTACCACAGCCATTGGATTCATCAACATTGCCAATAGTATCGAGCAAAAAATTACCACGAATAATATTACCATCAGAACTAATAACAATAGCCCCACCATCATTAAGCAAAGATAATGCTTTACGAATTACATTATTTTCAATAATATGATTACCTTGAGCTTTTAAATTTATTCCATTCCAACCCACATTTTCTAAGTAATTTTGCCGGACCGTGAAAGCTTTCCCAAACACTGAAATTCCTATACCATAACAGACCCCATTGTATCGCTTACAATATAAGGGGAACATGCCAGTATTAGTAATATTATTTTTTTCGATAATACTATTTTTAATATCAAAATTTTTTGCAGCGTTAAGTCCAATACCAACGCTTAATTGATTATTAAAAGTATTGTTGGTAACTAATAAATTAGCACTATTCCAAGCACTTAAACCTTTCATATTATATTCAAACCGACAGTTTTGTACCACAACATTATCTGAAGAATTAACTTCCACTCCCGATTCAATAAAATGTTTAAAAGTAAAATTCTGCACTGAACTATTATCTTCATGCCAATAAATGCTAATTCCAACTTTATAAGTCGAACCTTCTACTAGCAAATTATTAGGATCGCCTTGTTTTGGATATAAATATACCTTTTTAGTCTTTGCGTCATAATACCATTCACCTGGGTGATCTAATTCCTCCAACTTACCATCCAAGAAATAACCCCATTCTGGTAGTTGTTTGCCTAAGCCTTTAGCAGTAATTTTGCCATTATTATAACCAGTTACTGGAAAAACTTTGTAAAACCAACTATAGGTTCTAATTCGTAAGGTTGCACCTTTCCAATAATTTTTATTATAAGCTGCTAGTTGAGGATCAGTAAAACTATCTTTACCAGCAGTAGCTCCAACTTTTAACCAGTTTTTCTGAGCTGGGGAATCTACGTTGGGATAACGAGCAATCGTCATTAACTCACCATTGACAAATAAATGCTCGATGGTACTTTCATTGTTTTTTTTATCGGTGGTAATAAAACTAGATACATCAGCAACATATATATTTGCTCCTATATTTGTAGCAGGTTGCCAATTGGTTATCTGTACGCTACCCGCAATAATCGGATTAGCACCAGTTCCATAAGCATCAAATTTAGTACCTTTGGGAAATTTATTAGTGCTAACTGTTCCCCGATATGTTTCGCCACGTTTAAATAGAATTATAGAGTTATCTTCTATTTTTATTTCAGATAATTTATTGATAGTCTGCCAAGCAGTAGTTTCACTAATGCCATCATTGGCATCATTACCAGTTAAACCAGAAATATAATAGGTAGCACTGTTAGCAACTAAAGGTAAAAGAAATAGTAGAAAAAGGATTTTTTTTAACATAAAGATTCCTTGAAGTGATTAAAATGTATATCTGACAATATGTCATTAGATAAAGCTTAGTTTAAATAACTTTATTTTTCAAAGAAACTTCTTAATACACTGAATCGGTTCCTACTGGGCATTGTTTGAAGCGTTTATAGCTCCATTGATATTGGTTACAACAGTCTTTTATACATTGCTCAACTCCTTCATTAAGAGCAGTGCAGGCAAGCTCTAAATCAGAAGAAGCAATATTTATTGGAGCGGGTAAAAAATGAATATGAAAACCTTGTTCTGTCCGTTTAGCATAAGTAAAAATTACTTTAGCATCAGTTTTCTGAGCTAGACGAGCAACCAAACTCATGGTATAAGCGGAAATTCCAAAAAATGGAGCAAAGACTCCACCACTATTGGGTACTTGATCCGGTAAAATTCCAGCAATTTCTCCATGACGTAAAGCTTGCAATAATGAACGTACTCCTTTTTTATCAGTGGCTACAAATTTACCACCAGCTCGTTCTCTAGCTGTATGAATAAGCTTATTTAAACCAATCAGTTTAGGAGGACGATACAATGCTGTCAAAGGATAATGGGCAGAAGCGTACAAACCAGCCATTTCCCAAGCTCCTAAATGTGGAGTAAGCAATATCACTCCTTTACCTTGTTGTAAGGCTTGTTGCAAATAGTTTTCGTTACTGACTTTTACTATTAATTTTAATACTTTATCTAGTTTATTTAACCATAATATTCCCAGTTCACTGAAGGTTTTGCAAGTCTCAATCAAGCTTTGATTAACTAAAATATTTTGTTCAGTTATAGAAAGTTGAGGAAAACACAAGTTTATATTAATACGAGTTACTTGAGTAATACGAAGTTTATGGTGTTTAGCTATTTTTTGGCCTAAAATAGTAGCAATTTTATATACTACTTTTAATGGCAACCAAGATAATATATGTAAAAATCCCTTGATTAATAAAGCTCGCATTTAGTCTTTGTCTATAGATTCGTCTGCTTTACTAGGAATTATTATTTTTAATAATAGTAGTAGGGGAAGAGTACCGTGCATAATCAGATCAAATATATCAATTGGACGAATTAAATTACCTTGAAATAACATCCTAAGTTTTTCCAATAAATGCGGTTCTGGGACAAAAGGTGCTAATCCTAAAGTCAATGAGCCGATTATAAGTATATTCCAAGGTATTTTATCCAATTTTACTCTCCATATTTTATATATCTTTCCAAATGTGAAAGATTATAAACATACCAAATAATTAGTATTTTTCGAATTTAATTGAGAATTAAGAATTGCCATAGCTAGATTTAATTCCTTTCATATTGTAACATCGTAACTAATATTAATAATATGTCAAGTTTTATTTACAATAAAGGTATTTACTAATGTCACTTGGCCCTTTGATGATAGATTTAGAAGGTTATACTATCAATGATGCAGAACGTAAATTATTACAACATCCTCTAGTTGGTGGAGTTATTTTATTTAGTCGTAATTATGAATCAATTGAGCAAATAAATTATTTAGCTACAGAAATTCATGCTTTACGTAAGCCAAAATTATTGATTGCTGTTGATCATGAAGGAGGACGAATTCAACGATTTAAAAAAGATTTTTTTCATTTACCTGCTTGTGCAAAGTTAGGAGAAATTTATGAACAGAATAATAGACAAGCTATAGGTTTAGCAGAACAAATGGGTTGGTTATTAGCAGCTGAATTGAGAGCTGTTGGAATTGATTTTAGTTTTGCACCAGTATTGGATTTAGGGCGTAATATCAGTACTGTAATTGGAGATCGAGCTTTACATAGTAATCCAGAAGTAGTTTCTGAATTAGCTCATGCTATAATGCTAGGAATGCGTAAAGCTGGTATGATAGCAGTAGGTAAACATTTTCCTGGCCATGGTTCGATAGCTACCGATTCGCATATTGCAGTACCAGTTGATGAAAGAAGATTCGTGGATATGCAATTTGAAGATTTAGTGCCTTTTGAAAGAATGATAAAATATGGATTAGCTGCGATTATGCCGGCCCATGTTATTTATCCTCAAATTGACTCTCAACCAGCTGGTTTTTCATCTCGTTGGCTGCAAAGTATTCTGCGTAAAAAATACGAATTTCAAGGAGTTATAATTAGTGATGATATTTGTATGGCTGGAGCGGTAATTATTGGTGATCCAGTAACACGTGCCACACGAGCTTTACAAGCAGGTTGTGATATGATATTGATTTGTAATGATCGAGATGTTGCAATTCAAGTAATTGACAATTTAGGCAAATATAATTCGCCAGCTTCACAAATGCGATTAATGCGACTACATGGTAAACCAGCTTTAAATTGGCACAATTTGCATGTTAATCAAAAATGGCAACAAATCCAGAAAAATTTAACTAGCTATTTAGCATAGTTTAAATTAAGAAAGTAACAACGGCCAGTTAGTATGTGTACAAAAATGGGGATGGTAATCTAGTGATCTTTGGATTCTCGTTCCTGTTTTCAACCTAATCTACCAGCAACATTCTTCCACTCCCTCTGCAATCGTTGTACCGAAACAGGATAAGCAGTTTTTAACTCAGGAGCAAACAAAGATACCCGCAATTCTTCTAACATCCATCTAAATTCTATTAATTCAGAACGTTCTTCAGTATGCCGTTGCCAATAAGCTTGCCAAAGTGGAATAATTGGTTCAGCTTTTCTAGCATCTTTATTTGGATCATGTTCTAATCTGGTTAAACGTAATTGAATTGCTTTCAAATACCGTGGAAAATGTTTTAATTGAGCCAGAGAAACATCCTGCACAAAATCTGCATAAACTAAATGCTGGAGGTGTTGCTTAATTTCAGGGATTGCTTTAACATTATTAGAAAATTTTTGTAACTGTTGATTTACAACATTATATTCTTCTAATACCTGTGCCAATTGAGTTGCATATTCCGCAGCAGATGGTAATAATTCTATTTTACCTTCATATAAACGGTATTCAAATTCAGACTTTTTGCTTGGCAGAGGTTTAGTTAGAAAAATTGTATCAATTATCGTGTTCAACATACAACGTTTTAACTGTTCACAATTACCTATCTTCATATATTGCAAACATAATTTAGAATTGATCGGCATTTGTTTTAACAATTTTTTGGTAGACAAATTTAATAAAAATAACCGCCGTAATCCAGCTAAATGTTGAGCTAAATTAGGTTTATCCAATATTCGTAAATTAACATAGCTTTCCTTATCTATTAAAGTTGGAAAACCCTGCATTGTCATATTGTTAAACTTTATCGTTACTTGCTTAGGTAAATCTTCAAAATCCCAATTAGTAAGTTTATCCCGTTCCAACCTAGTTTTATTGGCAATATGTTGTTGCGAAGCAGTACTAGCATAATTACCCCATTTCTGTTGTAAGGCAAGTAAATCACGTCCCATAGCTAGAACTTTTGACTTATCAACTAATCGAAAGTTCATGAGCAAATGGGCTGGCAAAATATCCAAATTCCACACTTGTTCTGGTAATGGTTTTCCCAAGCGACGATGACAAAAAGTAGTCAAAACTTCTAATAAAGACTGCTGCGGATATTCTAAAAAACTACCTCCATCTCTGAAGCTAACTTTTGGATTTACTAATGTTTCAACCGCATCTTTAGCTACATTTGGAACTGGTACAAAAGCCTTCCTAATAGCTTTTGGCATCCCACGTAATAAAGCAGTAATCTTTTCTTCCAATAAACCTGGGACTAACCATTCAAAAACTTGTGGGGATAATTGATTTAACAAATTCAAAGGAATATCTATGGTAACTCCATCATTTAGCTGGCCAGGTTCAAAATGGTAATTTAAAGGAAAGTTAATTCCGCCTAAATCAAGATTATCCGGAAAAGACTGTGGAGTAATCTGGTCGCCAGCATGTTGCATTAAATCTGCTTTACTTAAAAACAGTAATTTTGGTTGCTTCTTTTCGGCTCGTTTTCGCCAGGTATCAAAAGTTTTACCACTATAAACACCTGTTGGAATTCTAGTATCATAAAAGCTATAAATCTGTTCTTCATCAGCCAAAATATCTTGTCGCCGAGATTTATGTTCCAAAGACTCAACTTCAGCTATTAAATTCTTATTATGGAGAAAAAATTTGGCATTACAATTATATTCTGCTTGTACTAAAGCATTGCGAATAAAAATTTCTCTAGCCAAAGTTGGGTCTAACGGTCCATAATTAATTCGTCGTTTAGCTACAATAGTTAAACCATATAAAGTAACTTTTTCAAATGCTCCCACTTGAGCTTGCCGTTTCTGCCAATACGGTTCAAAATAATGATGTTGACATAAATTTCCAGCTACTCTTTCAATCCAATCAGGTTCAATCTTGGCACAACAACGAGCATATAAGCGTGAAGTTTCAACTAATTCCCCAGCCATAACCCATTTAGGTTGTTTTTTGAATAGAGCAGAACCTGGAAAGAGATAAAATTTAATATTTCTAACTCCAAGATAAATATCTGGTTTACCCTTCTCAGTTTTACAAGCAATATTACCTAATAAACCATTCAATAAAGCTCGATGAATTGCATCATAATTAGCCTCCAATTCATTTTCTCGCCAACCAGATTCTCGAACAAAAGTATGTAATTGTTGATGTATATCTCGCCATTCTCGCATTCTCATATAAGATAAAAAATTCTTGCGACATAATTTACGAAGCTTATTTTGAGATAGATGTTTAGAGTTTTCTTGAAAAAAATTCCATAATTTTAAGTAACTGAGAAAATCTGATTCTTTGTTGTTAAATTGTTGTTGAGCAGTATCAGCAGCCTGTTGAGCATCCATCGGTCGTTCACGAGGGTCTTGAATGCTTAATGCACTAGCAATTATTAGGATTTCATGTAAACAAGCTTCCTGTTTAGCTGCCAAAACCATCCGCCCAATCCTTGGATCGATTGGCATTTTAGCTAATTGCCGACCAATATTAGTCAATTTACGGTTGTCATTTACCGCTCCCAATTCGGTCAGTAAAGTAAAGCCATCATTAATCATTTTAGTGGTTGGTGGTTCTACAAATGGAAAATTATAGACATCTCCTAAGCGTAATGCTAACATTTGTAAAATTACTGCCGCTAATGAAGTACGTAAAATTTCCGGATCAGTAAATTCTGGTCGTGAATCATAATCTTCCACAGAATATAAACGAATACAAATTCCCGGGGAAATTCGTCCGCAACGACCTTTCCGTTGATCAGCACTAGAACGAGAAATTTTTTCAACTGGCAAACGTTGCACTTTATTTCGAATGCTATAACGACTAATACGAGCTAAACCAGGATCGATTACAGATTTAATTCTTGGAACAGTTAATGAAGTTTCAGCAACATTAGTTGCTAACACAATTCGGCGTAAATTATTAGGATTAAAGATTTTATTCTGTTCTGTTGCTGATAATCTAGCGTAAAGTGGTAATATTTCAGTGTGAGGTAATTTATGTTTACGCAAGGCTTCGGCTGTCTCTCTGATATCTCGTTCCCCAGCTAAAAAAATTAGAATATCGTCTTGTTTATCAATTTCATCCACTGCATCTAAAATGCCTTGAATTACATCCCGATCATTATCTTCATCAGTTGATAAAGGTCGATAACGAATTTCAACCGGATAAGTTCTTCCTGAAACTTCTATAATTGGTGCATTATTAAAATGTGTTGCAAAACGTTGAGTATCAATAGTTGCCGAAGTAATAATCAGCTTTAAATCAGGTCGTTTGGGTAATAACTGTTTCAAATATCCCAATAGAAAGTCTACGTTTAAATTACGTTCATGAGCTTCATCTACGATTATAGTATCGTAATTATCAAGGAATCTATCATTCTGAGTTTCAGCTAATAAAATCCCATCCGTCATAAACTTAATGTAAGTATTATGGCTCAAACGATCACTGAAGCGAACTTTATAACCAACTGCATGTCCCAATGGACTATCTAGTTCACTAGCAACTCTGGTAGCCATAGTTCTAGCTGCAATTCGGCGCGGTTGAGTACAACCAATCAGACCAGCAGTTCCACGTCCTAAAGCCAAGCAAATTTTGGGAATCTGCGTAGTTTTACCAGAACCAGTTTCTCCAGCAATTATTACCACCTGATTACTTTTTATCGCATCGGCAATCTCATCTCGATGTTGGTTAATCGGTAATTCATCTGGAAATTGAGGTTTGGGGAGATTAGTTATGCGGAGTTGACGTTGTTGCAGGGATTTATATATATCGGCGAGTAGCTTTTCATAAGCAGAATTATTATCGGTTCCTAAATTACGAATGCGTTTTTGAAAGCGATATTGATCACAACGCATAGTGTCTTTGTGAATATTACTGAGAGCGTTTAACTCTTTTGAATTCATTTATTATCTAAATATGGCATTAAAAACAACTGGATTACTATGTAACATTTATGTTAGTTACTACAGCAGCCAGACCTAAAAACTTATGGTAATGTGATTGGATGTGTAAAAACATAATCATTATCTTTAACTGGAGTATGACAATTAAAACATTCTTGTACAAATGTAGCATCTTTGCCATAAGGTTTTTGCTCTGAACCAACCCAACGGGCAAATCCCCATCCTCCAGTTTCTTTATATTTTATAGAATCTTTAAACATAAATTCTGCATGAACAAATTTTCCTGGAACAATTGCTGTTTGCCACTTAGGATGTATCGCATCTTTCCAAACCAATTTACCTAAAATGGTACCTTCTGGCCAGGATTTAGTTTTTCCAGTTCTGGAAGCTTCAATAGCCACTTCATTTCCTAAGATAATTCTAAGAGTTTTATTATCTAACCGATGTGATGAACTAATTACTTTCCAATTTTTATAATTTATTGGTAAATCAATTCCATTTGGGGTAGGTAAAATTTCAGCAACAGCATATCCTACAAATACAAATAATGCTAAAAATACTAATATTTTACTCATTATTACTCCTAATTTAGTTGTTAAAATTTTAGTTAATTGATTAACGAAAAATTTTAATTTATTATTAGCGTAATGTCAATGTGAATTTTAAATACTCATAGATATTTTACTGAATAATGGTTTAAGATCATTTTCCAAATAAATTATATAAATACTAGATAAACAATTGATTGTTGAATTTAATTAAGAATAGTGTAATTATAAAATCTTAGCAACATTATTTGAAAAAGTTATAGGTTAATATTACTTTTGCAAATTGCTATGTTATTAAGTTATATAGATACAGAACTTCGACACTAATTGAAATAATGAAAGAAAATTGGCAATTGAAAATAAATTTTATAGAATATAAAATGGAACTAATAAATACCCTTAAACATGGTCTACAACAGTTAAAAATAGATTTGCCAATCTCTGACCAAACTAAAATTTTAGACTATTTGAAGCTATTAGAAAAATGGAATAAAGTTTATAACTTGACTGCAATTAATAATATTGAACAGATGCTACCTAAACATGTATTTGATAGTTTAGCTGTATTGCCATATATTCGTGGGGAACGGATTTTGGATGTTGGTACTGGAGCAGGTTTGCCGGGCTTATTATTAGCAATTATAAATCCCAATTGGCAATATGTTTTATTGGATAGCAATGCTAAAAAAATTCGTTTCATAAAACAAGCTATTATAGAATTAAACATAAAAAATGTAACAACAATATGTATTAGAACTGAAGATTTAGAACCAGAAGAATTTAACACAGTTATTTCCAGAGCGTATGCTGATATCCATCTTTTTTATACTCAAACAGTAAAATTTATAAATAAAAATGGTTGTTTATTAGCGATGAAAGGCATATATCCTGAGGCGGAAATAACAGTAATGAAACAATTACCTATTAATATAACTGCAATAGCTTTACAAATTCCACAATTAGCAGCTCAACGCCACTTAATTGAAATTACCTTAAAATAATCAATTATCGCTTCTTAAATATATGAGTCTATCCAACCGCATTAAGCAGCATTTTACCAGTAGTATAGAAACACAAACTAAAACTATAACTAGCTTAGAATCACAGATTATTACCGCAGGCCAATTGATGGCAACTTGTTTACAACAGCATAAAATTTTAAGTTGTGGTAATGGTGGATCAGCAGCTCAATCGCAACATTTTGCGGCTG
>DRQV01000116.1 GCA_011371325.1 Thioploca sp. | reverse complement strand
GCTAGTAGTGAAGAATTTAAAACGTTTACTGCTTGGTTTCCATCTGTAAATAAACAATTTAAAACACTCGATGCTACTTCTAAACTAATTGATATACATCGTGATTCCAATGCTATTATTGGTTCAACAATCATAATATACGCAAAATCCGCAATTCGTTAGAAAATTTTATACACTGAGTTACACATATTTAATTAAGGATAGTAAATGACAACTAAAGATACATCAATAACCATAAAACAATTGGCATTATCAATTGTAGCAGTGTTTTTTTTGGGACTAATTGCTTGGCAAATTTGGAAAGCTGAACAGTATAATACAGCTATTAGCTTAACTGAAATTGCAAATTCATATCAAACTGAAGGCGATCTACAAGCTGCTGAAGAAACATATTTGCAAGCTTTAAAAATGTTTGAAGATTTAGAAAGTAAACAGCAAATGGCAGAAACATTTGGTAATTTAGGGCTTTTCTATGCTAATCAAGATAATTTAGAAAAAGCCGAACAAATGTACCTTTCTAGTTTAGAAATATTTAAAGCTTTAGATAATGACCAGAGTACTGCTACCCAATATGATAATTTAGGTAGTTTATATGCAATTCGAGGTGATAGAAAATCTGCCGAACAGATGTTTTTAGCCAGTTTAGCAATCTTTCAAGAATTAGATGATGAAGCTAATATAGCTAAACAGTATTTTAACCTTGGGAATAATTATTATCTAAGTGGTAATTTACCAAAAACCGAAGAGATGTATCTAAATAGTTTAGATGCTGAAGAAACTCTTAAAAAATCTCTGCAAGATAATGAAATTTTGGCAAGTCAACTAAATATTGAAGTTAAATATGATAACTTGATTAAATTATATATAAAACAAAATGCTTGGTCAAAAGCAGAACAGATTTTTCATAGGAAAAAAGCATTTAATGCTACTGAAGAAAATGCTGTATTGGATAAATATACTAACTTAGGTAATTTTTACTTAATATATAATAAATTACCACAAGCTAAACAGATGTTTCTTAAAGGTTTGGAAATTGATAAAGCTTTGGATAATAAACCAGGTATTGCTAATCATTATAGTAATTTAGGAATTGTATATGCTAATTTAGGTGATTTACCAAAGGCTGAACAAGTTTTTCTAAAAAGTTTAGAAATTGGTGAAACTTTAACTGATAAAACAGGAATTAGTGAAAAATTTGACAGGCTAATAACTCTTTATATTAAAACTAATAGATGGCAACAAGCAGAAACTATCTTTCTTAAAAAAATGCAAATTGCTGCTGATGAATATAAAGTATTAGATAAATATTTAAATTTAGGTAATTTTTATCTGGAAAATAATAATGATAAATTAGCTGAGAAAAATTTTCTCAAAGGTTTAGAAATTGCTAAAGCATTAGATTATCAAACAGGTTTAGCATTACAGTATAGTCAACTTGGAAGTATTTATTTACAACGTAATGACTTGTCCCAAGCTAAAAAAATGTATCTTAGTAGTTTAGAAATTAACACCAAATTAGAAAATTTTATTGGTTTAGCAAATGACTATACTAAACTTGGTATAATCTATCTTAATAGTGATGTTAAACAAGCAGAAGCAATGTTTTCAAAAAGAATTCAGCTTGATGAAACTAGTTTACAAGAAGATAATATTGATTTTGACAATGAAGAACAGATTGATTTAGCAACTGAACAAGCTATGCAGGAGAGTTTAGCTACTAGTTATACTCAATTAGGTATGTTGTATGCTAAACGTGATGAAAAACCAGAAGCTGTTGATATGTATTTTGAAACCTTGAAAATTGATATAGCTAAAGCTTTAACAGATAAAACTGCCGATTTAAAATTACATAAACAAATTGATGAAGCATCTATTCTAAAGCAAATTATAGTTAAAATTGATAATATGGAAGTGGTTTCGTCAGACGATTTGTTGGAATATTATATGACTTTAGGTAATTTTTATGCCAATCGTGCCAATAATACAGATGCTGAAAAAATATTTCTAAAAGGTTTAAATATTAGTAAGGCATTGAATAAACAAGAAAATATTTCAGAGTATTATGCTAAACTTGGAGAGTTGTATAATAATACTCCACAAGCAATAGATATGTTTATCAAAGGTTTAGAAATTGATAAGGTTCTAAATAATCAAGCCAATATGTCTGCTAAGTATCTTCGTTTAGGGATTCTGTATGCTAATCAGTCAAATAACAAAGATGCTGAAAAAATGTTCCTTGCTAAATTGAAAATTGATAAAACTTTGGATGATAAAGCGGGCATGGCAATCAGCTATTCAAACTTAGGAGCGATTTATGCAGAACGTGGTGATGGTATAAATACAGAGAAGATGTTAATTAAAGCATTAGATACTAATAAAATCCTTGATAATAAAAGAGGCATGGCTAATAATTATGCTAATCTAGCCTCACTTTATACTAAGGTAAAAGGCTACTGGCAACAAGCTGAAATAATGTATCAAAAAGAATTAGAAATGTATGAAGCATTGGGTGATAAAATTACTTTAGTGAGGAAATATGCTAATTTAGCTAATCTTTATTCTAAACGTGGAGAATCAGCTAAAATGGAAAAATTATTATTAAAAGCATTAGTAATTGACAAAACTTTAGCTGCCAAAAATAGGATGACATATTTGTATTCTGCTTTAGGTTCCATCTATGCACAACGCCAAGATTGGCAATCAGCAGAAACAACATTTTTAGCAGGATTAGAAATTGAGCAGAAGTTAATAAGCAAAGCTAATATTTATAGTAACTTAGGTATTGTTTATAAATATCAGAAAAAATTACCTCAAGCGAAAGAAATGTTACTTAATAGTTTACAAATTTTTGAAGAACTTGGTAGTCCAAATACTAATAAAATCCAACATTTATTGGATAAATTGTAATTTTCTATGACTACCTTATAAATTATAATCCAAATTCCGAGTAGCCAATTTTCTTAGCAAGGCTACCAGGAATTGATCCTAGTATCTTATAAAATGATTAAATGGGTGTTGGAAATTAAATCATGCCAAGTACGATGTTGACGATTGAAAAAAGCCCAGATAAACCCAATTCCAAATATTAACCATGATAGAATAGAAATTGAAAAACGTAATAAGCAATGTCGTAAAGAAATTGGCTCATCATCACTAGTAACCAACCGAACTCGCCATGCTTTCATCCCTAAAGTTTGTCCACCGTTTACCCAAGACCATGCAAAATAGAAAAAGCTTACAGCTAATAAATATGCTTGAAACATAAAATTGACTTTACCATTAGTAATTGGGTATGCTATTGCAGTTGCAAGAAATAATACCGAAAACAGTAATAAACTATCATAAAAAATCACCGCAAAATAACGTAGTATACCTACAGAACTTGATTTTTTTTCCATAACACCTAATTTTTGATTAAATTGTAATCTAAACTTCCCGAGATGGTAATTACCTGATTTTGAATATTTGGATAATTACCCAGATAAACGACTCTAGCACTATTAATTTATATAATGACACAGCCTTGGTCAGATAATGGTATAGCTGTTGAAGAAGCTACGCCTAAATTAAAACCACCACCACTCTATAAAGTGATAATCTTAAACGATGATTATACACCAATGGACTTTGTGGTGCATATTTTAGAAACTTTTTTTGGTATGTCAACTGAAAAGGCAAACCAAGTAATGTTACAGGTACATATTCAAGGCAAGGGTATTTGTGGTGTTTATACTCATGAAGTTGCTGAAACTAAAGTTATGCAAGTCAATGAATATTCCCGTGAAAATGAATATCCTCTTCTTTGTACTATGGAAGAAGCATAGGGGGTTATTAAATAATGTTAAGCAAAGAATTAGAACATACTTTACATTTAGGCTTTGAAAATGCACGTCAACAACGACATGAATTTATGACTGTTGAACATCTGTTATTAGCGTTATTAGACAATGCTGATGCAGTTGAAGTGTTATTAGCTTGTACTGTTGACTTAGATATGTTAAGAAATGATTTAGCCAACTTTTTAGATGAAACAATTCCTAAATTTGCCAAATCGGGAGAACGAGAAACCAAACCAACATTGGCTTTCCAACGAGTATTGCAACGTGCAGTTTTTCAATTACAATCTTCTGTAAAACAAGTGGCTACTGGAGCTAATGTATTAGTTGCTATTTTTGGAGAACGAGAATCGCAATCTGTTTATTTACTTGAAAAACAAAATGTTTCCAAATTAGATATAGTAAATTATATTTCTCATGGTATTTCTAAAATTGATGATGACTTCCAAATTTCAGAAAATGAAGATAAAACTGACGAAAAAACTAAATCCAGAAAAAATCCATTAGAAGTTTATACTGTCAATCTGAACGAACAAGCTAACAAGATAGACCCTCTTATCGGTAGAGAAAAAGAAATAGAACGAACTTTACAAATTTTATGTCGACGACGTAAGAATAATCCTTTACTAGTTGGAGAAGCTGGAGTTGGGAAAACTGCTATTGCTGAAGGTTTAGCTAAATTAATAATAGCTAAAGAGATTCCAACAATTTTAGCTGAAAGTGTAATTTATTCGTTAGATTTAGGAGCTTTATTAGCTGGTACCAAATATCGTGGCGATTTTGAAAAACGGCTTAAAGCAGTATTAACTGAATTACAAAAACAAAAACAAGCTATTCTATTCATTGATGAAATTCATACCATAATTGGAGCTGGCTCAACTTCTGGTAGCACTATGGATGCTTCTAATTTATTAAAACCAATGCTGGCTTCTGGAAAAATAAAATGTATTGGTTCAACTACTTATCAAGAATATAGAGGTATTTTTGAAAAGGATCGGGCCTTATCACGTCGATTTCAAAAGATTGATATTAATGAACCTTCAATTGAAGAAGCAGTACAAATTTTGCATGGTTTAAAATCTCGTTTTGAAAAACATCATGATTTAGAATATACTCCTCAAGCTTTACGAGCTGCTGCTGAATTATCTGCTCGGCATATAAATGATAGATTTTTACCAGATAAAGCGATTGATGTAATTGATGAAGCTGGAGCTAATCAACGTTTGCAAATTGAACCTAAACAAAAACTTGAGGTTAAAGATATTGAGCAGATTGTTGCTAAAATTGCTCGCATTCCTCCCAAAACGGTTTCAACCTCTGAAAAAGACTCATTACAAAATTTAGAGCGAGATTTGAAAATGGTAGTTTACGGTCAAGATGAAGCCATTGAAAATTTGACTCAAGCGATAAAAATGTCTCGTTCTGGTTTAGGTGATGAAGAAAAACCAATTGGTTCATTTCTATTTTCTGGGCCAACTGGAGTTGGTAAAACGGAGGTTACTCGTCAATTAGCTAAGATTATGGGTATTGAATTAGTTCGGTTTGATATGTCCGAATATATGGAACGTCATACTGTCTCACGTTTGATTGGAGCTCCTCCTGGTTATGTTGGTTTTGATCAAGGTGGTTTATTAACGGAAGCTATCAATAAACACCCTCATGCTGTATTACTATTGGATGAAATTGAAAAAGCTCATCCGGATGTGTTTAATTTATTATTACAGGTGATGGATCATGGTTCATTAACAGATACTAATGGTCGCAATACCAATTTTAAACATGTAATTTTAGTCATGACCACTAATGCTGGAGCTGAACATACTACACGGGCATCTATTGGTTTTACTAAACAAGATCATTCTAGTGATTCTAATGAAATTATAAAACGTACTTTTACTCCAGAATTTCGTAATCGGTTAAATGCAATCGTCCAATTTACTAATTTATCCACAGAATCTATTGCTCATGTAGTAGATAAATTTATTATTGAATTAGAAACTCAGTTGGAAGGTAAAAATGTTACTATTGAAGTTGATGAACCAACTCGCCATTGGTTAGCTAAACATGGTTATGAACCAGCAATGGGAGCTAGACCGATGGCTCGTTTAATTCAAGATAAAATCAAGCGACCATTAGCAGAAGAATTACTATTTGGTAAGTTAGAGCATGGTGGTCATGTGAAAGTAAATGAAGTTAATGGTGAACTTAAATTTACTTTTGAAAGCAAAGAAGTTGGTAAGGTTTAATTATAGCTAGTTTTTAAACTCATTGGAGTCTTAATTTGTTCAGTTCCCAAAAATTAATGAGAGAATTAAAAGAAAAAACTTTGCTCCATTGAAAACGAAAATCATTAGTTTGGTAGTTTATAAAAAATTATCTAATTACCAACCCATAGTAGAATTTATTTAAGATTAGTTATAAGCTTAAACTAAACTCAAAAATAATGCTTACAAATTTAAATTACCAAATAGCCAAATTATCTAAAAAAATTCCCCTAAATCTTATAATTATAGTACCATTCGTAATCGAAATATTTGCGGTAGTTGGATTAACAGGCTGGTTATCGTTTCGTAATGGTCAGGAAGCCGTTGATGATTTATCGGCTCAATTACGTAGTGAAATTACAACTCGTATCCATCAACATCTTGAAACTAATATAAAAATTCCGCATAGGTTAAATCAAATTAATGTAGATTTAATCAGTATTGGTAAGTTAGATTTAACCAATTTAGAACATTTAAAACAATATTTATGGAAACAAATTCAACAATTTGATATGGTTAGTTATGTTGGTATAGGCACTGAATCTGGAAAATATGTGGGAGTGCAATCATTTGATAAAAATACTATCATTGCCGAAATTCTTGATAAAACTAATGAACTAGAAATTTGGAATACTGACGAACACGCTAATAATACTACTCTCAGAAAAAAATTAGCTAATTATGATCATCGTCAACAACCCTGGTATGTAAGTGCAATTGAAGCAGGAAAACCAGTTTGGAGTAAAGCATTTTTTTCTAGTCGTCGTACCACTTTATCAGTAAATCAACCTATTTATGATGCTCAAAATAACTTATTAGCAGTTACCACTACTGATGTTAACATTTTAGCAATTAGTCACTTTTTAAGAACGTTAAAAATAGGTCAAACCGGACAGTCCTTTATTATGGAATCATCTGGGATCATGGTGGCTAACTCAGTTCCAGATATCATTACTTCTAAACCAGTTAAAGAAGTGAAACTGGCTACAGATGATTATAATAGTTATGAACATATAAAAGCTGATGAAAGCATGGATATGTTAACTCGAGCAACT
>DRQV01000115.1 GCA_011371325.1 Thioploca sp. | reverse complement strand
TATTAAGAATTATAATAGTATTAAGTTTATTATCGCCTGCCACAATATTTGCTGAAAAAGTGGATACCTTTAGAGTGGTTATAAAACCGAGCGAACCTTGGGTTATGTATGATGCCAAACTAGCTCCAGACGAGAGAAATCCGGTTGGTTTTAGTATTGACCTTTGGCATGGTATTGCTAATAAATTGGGGGTTAAAACTCAATGGGTTTATGCTGAAACTGTTACAGAGCTATTAACAACTGTACAAACCAATAAAGCTGATGTTGGTATTTCAGCAATTACCATTCGTAGTGATAGAGAAGAAATAATAAATTTTTCTACTTCAATGTTTGAGTTAGGATTACAAATTATGTTGCGGGCTGATGTTGATATAACTACGCCATTTAAAGTTCTGAAAGAAGAAGTAGGCAAATTTATTACTATGTCGAATATTATTATTTTTATATTGGCTTTATTCGTGGCAATTAATATAAGATGGTGGGCTGATACGAAAGATTCCGGTGCTAAATTATTTCCTCAAACTTACTGGCTAGGGGTAAATTCTGCTTTTTGGTGGTCTATTACTATGTTAATTACTTGGGATGTACCTAGAAACAGAGGTGGATTAGCTAGATTGATTGACTTATGTTGGCATTTTACTGGTTTAGTTTCCATGAGCGTATTAACAGGTATTATAGCAGCCGCATTAACAATCCAAGCTGTTGATGGAGCTATTAAAAATGAGAAAGACTTGCCTGGAAAAAGAGTAGCCGCAGTTGCTAATAATGCTCCCGAAGATTATTTAAAAAGTATTGGAGCAATAGTTATTCCTGTAGATACTTTAAATCATGGGATTGATATGTTAATAGCTGGAAAAGTAGAGGCATTAGTACATGATGGACCACGTTTGTTATATTTAGCAGAAAAAGTAAATCAAACTGAAGAAAAAGTTATCGTACTACCAGCGGTATTTAACTATCAAAACTATGGAATAGCACTTCCTAATAATAGTAATTATTTAGAATCCATAAATGTAGCATTACTAAAATTACGAGAAGCAGATGGTTTAAATGATAGCTTTCATTCCAGATTAAAAAATAAATGGATTCCAGAGTCTAAATAATTAAAAATTTATGCTAGGTAGTTATGATTCACTAACTAATATAGTAATTTCTCCGGTGATATTGCCGGTTAGTTGATAGCTTAATTTATCAGAGGTAAATCTTATTTCAAATGGAAAAAATTCACCACTGGATAATATTAGTAATTGAGGCATATTTTTACAAGTTTTATTTGATAATATTGCTTCACCATCTATACGAACCTCAGTTTGAATTCCAGCAGGTAAATTTCTTGGTTTAAAGATATTACTAGTAATAATTTTACAAGTTGTACAGCTATTAATTTCAATTTGTAAATCACAAAAACTATAACTGTTAGTATCAAAATATACGCCCATTTCCTTAGATTGCATAATTGCTTCTTGACTAGCTAAAGTTAATAAATAAGCTAATCTCTGGCTTTCTTGGTTTAATTTTTTTGTAAGATTACCATCACCAACAGATAACGTAACAAAACTTATAATTATGCTGATAATAGTCATTACAACCATGATTTCTATAAGAGTAAAGCCATTTATTTTATAGTTCATATTTTTCGTTTCAAAACTAATAAGTTTATATCATCAAATACGAGTGCCAAGATAATTTTTAACATCATTAATTACAGCTTATTGAACTTCCCTCGCAGTGCCAAACCAACTAATGGCTTGGCATAATTTATCTAAACTATACTGTATGTTTATTACCTCAATTTAGTTATACCATTATTGCTTTTTCCAATAACTAGATTATTGTAGTTACTAATAATTATTTAAATTGCAAGCTAAATATTAATCCAACCATTCTATCAAGTAATATAATAAATAACCCTCAGATGATTTTGCAGGGCCACAAATTAGTGCTGGATATAAGTTTTTATCTGGTTGAGCTTTTGCTTCCTGTTCAGAAGCCATTTTAAATACACAATTTTCTGGGAAACGTTTACGACTATTTTGTTTATTTGGAGTATAAATTAGTGCATAAAATGTTGTACTACCTTGCATTAATTGTTGAATTGTTGGCATATGATCTGAATGAAATTTATAAAGATTTATAAATTATAGCATTCCTCATTAAGTTAAAACAACCTCCAATTTATGGAAATCCATTAGTTCCTATTTCAACTAAGCTGGTTACCATAGCAAGCTCCCTATATTTCTCATAATAAAATTGTGACTATTAGCAACTTAACACCAAATGATTAGAAAATTGGTCTCTGGAATTAGTAAATTGCTCATGCTCTACTACCACAAATTTATGATACAAAAATAGTATGCGGTACAATTATACCTTGTTACTGCTTTGCTAACTAATTCTGATACTAGCAATTCCCTTTATATATGTTACACTTATTCGAGAATTGCTTTAATTGATGATACGAGTAAATATTATATTCCTTTTTAAATTAGCCAAATAACTTGTATAAAGCTATTCCGATCACATACTATTGAAAGTATATATCCATATAACCAAAAAGTTCACATAAAATGTTCCGTCTCACTCAATATTTAACCGAATTGCTTGAACCTTCTCCTATAACTAAAGTCCGTCAACCACCAGGACCAGTTGTAATTTGGAATTTAATTCGGCGTTGTAATTTAACTTGTAAACATTGTTATTCAATTTCAGCCGATACCAATTTTAAAGGTGAGCTTTCTACTTACGAAATTTTTACTGTAATGGATGATTTAAAATTATTTAGAGTTCCAGTATTGATTTTATCTGGTGGAGAACCGTTATTACATCCTGATATTTTTGAAATTTCTGCTCATGCTAAAGCAATGGGATTTTATGTTGGACTCTCCACCAATGGTACTTTGATTGATATATCTAATATTGAACAAATTGCTGCTATTGGCTATGATTATGTTGGAATAAGTTTGGATGGGTTACGTGATACTCATGATTATTTCCGTCGCCAACCAGGTGCTTTTGATAAATCATTACAAGCCTTGCGTTTGTGTAAAAAGCATGGAATTAAAATAGGTATACGATTTACTTTAACTCAAGATAATCAGGCTGAATTTCCTCAGATGTTACAATTGATGGAAGATGAGAACGTTGATAAATTTTACTTATCCCATCTGAATTATGCTGGACGTGGTAATAAAAATCGTAAAGATGATGTATTTCATCAGATGACCCGGCAAGCGATGGATATTTTATTTGATACAGGTTTGAAAGCTTTACAAGCAGGTAAATCGAGACAATTTGTTACTGGTAATAATGATGCTGATGGAGTTTATTTATTAACTTGGGCTAAACAATATTTTCCAGACAATGTAGAACATTTACAACAAAAATTAATCCAATGGGGTGGTAATTCATCTGGAGTAAACGTAGCTAATATTGACAATTTAGGTTATGTGCATCCAGATACTTTTTGGTGGAATTATTCTTTAGGAAATGTTAAACAACGGCCATTTTCTAAGATTTGGTCAGATACTTCAGATCCATTAATGGCTGGTTTAAAACAACATCCTCGTCCTCTTAAAGGTCGTTGTAAAGAATGTCATTATCAAAATATTTGTGCTGGTAACACACGGGTTCGAGCCTATCAATTAACAAAAGATTTTTGGGCGGCAGACCCTGGTTGTTATTTAACTGATAAAGAAATTGGTTTGTAAATTTTATAGCTATGAGTCTTAGCTCTTAACCGTCAATCGCAAAGCATTAACTACCACCAATAAAGAACTCAAAGACATACCAATCGCTGCCATCCAAGGAGCTATCAAGCCAACTGCTGCTGCTGGCAAAGCTAATAAATTATAACCAATTGCCCAAATTATATTTTGCCGAATAATTTGTAATGTTCGATGAGCAGTATTTATCCCAATCAATAAATTAGGTAATTGTTCAGTCAATAAAATCATATCAGCACTAGTACGAGCTATTTGAGTACCATTTCCCATTGCAATTGAAACTTGAGCTTGAGCTAATACTGGAGCATCGTTTACTCCATCGCCTATCATTGCAACTATTTCACCTTTTGCTTGTAAATCTTTAACCATGCGTAATTTATCTGCTGGAGTTAAGCTTGCTCCTGTTGTTTTTATCCCAACCTCAGTTGCAACTCTTTTAACAGAGGAAACATTGTCTCCGCTCAACAAACTAACTGATTTACCTTGTCTTATTAAAGCTTGAATTAATTCTTTAGCTCCAGCTCTAATTTCATCATTTAACATAAAAACTGCCATTAATTTTGGAGTTTTAATATTAGAATTGTTTGATCTTATTTTAGCTAGTAAAACCAATGTATTACCATTTTTTTGGAGAGTTTTTAATAACTGTGAACCAATGCTCAAACCTGTCATTTTCATAATAAAATTAGGTGATCCAATAAAATAATATTCATCATTAATCAAACCTTGCATACCTGCCCCTGGATGATTAATTACATTATTAGCTTCCATAAAATAGCTAGTTTTAGATTTGAAAGCTTGAGCTATCGGATGTTCGGAATGATACTCTAAAGTAGCTGCATATTGTAAACATTCTGTTTGGTTAAAATCTGTAAAAGTATGAGTTACTAATAAATTTAAACGACCTTTAGTCAAAGTTCCAGTTTTATCAAATACAAAATGAGTAGCACGAGCTAAACTTTCCAGTGCATGTCCTCTACTTATCAATAGCCCAACTTGAGTTAAATTACTAGTAGCGGCAGTTATTGCGGTTGGAGTAGCTAATGATAAGGCACAAGGACAAGTTACGACTAAAACAGCAATGGTTGTAGTTAACCAAATTTCTGGGCTAACATTCCACCAGTATATCGCTACTCCTATAGCAAATAATAATACTCCAAATACAAACCATGAAGCTACTCGATCAGCTAATTGAGTAATAGTTGGTTTTTCAGTTTGAGCCATTTCTAATAATCTAAGAATATACGATAATACAGTATCAGTGCCAATTTTATTTACTTGCATTTGCAATGGGCTATCAATATTTACCGTACCAGCAATTAGTTTTTGACCAATATTTTTAGTGATTGGATTACTTTCACCAGTTAATAAAGATTCATCCACCTTAGATTTTCCAGTTAAAACAATGCCATCGGCAGGAATATTTTCTCCAGGTCGAATTAATAACTTATCTCCAATTTCTAAATCAGCCACTAACACTAATTCTTCTTCGATACCATTTTTCAATAAGCGAGTCGCCATAGTCGGAACTAAATGAACTAAATTATCTGCTGCTCTAGCCCCACGCTGTCTAGCTTGCAGTTCAAAATATCTACCAGTTAGCAGAAAGAATACAAACATTGTGATGGAATCGAAATATACATGACCACCATAAAAAATTGCATGAATACTACCGAGAAAAGCTAAACTTAGAGCTATGGCAATCGGCACGTCCATACCTAATTGGCCATGCGTTATATCTCGCCAAGCTGTCTTGAAAAATGGTTCTGCACAGTAAAACATAATTGGCATCGTCAAAATTAAATTTAGCCAATGAAACAAACTCTTAAATTCAGTTGCCATGCCATACCAATTTCCAGCATACAGTGCAATGGAAAACATCATCACCTGTATTCCCAACACTCCTGCAATTCCAATTCTCTTCAGTTGCTGTTTACGTTCCCGTTCTAAAACCTCCTGTTGTCGAGTTGGATCATAAGGATGGGCAATATAACCTATATCAGTAACTGCTTGTAAAATTTGACTTAATTTAAGTACTAAATCATCCCATTTTATTCTGGCTCGATGAGTAGAATAGTTAATCTGTACATCAATAATTCCATTTAAAGTGCGCAGATGTTTTTCATTTAACCAAATGCAAGCCGCACAG
>DRQV01000114.1 GCA_011371325.1 Thioploca sp. | reverse complement strand
AACCGTTGTTGTGGGATTATTCTTAACCATTGCTAGTTTTAAAATTAATTATCTATATCGTGAGGGTGGTCAAGGATATGAAAAAACGTGGAGTTAAGAATAAACTCTTACCAGAAGATTCTATAACTGTAAAATGGAAGGTCGGCAAAAACTATCATTTACTAAAATTAAAGAATATATGTGATGGTTGTGTGAATATTGTCCATTTTAAGCATAAATAGTCCCCAAATTTGAGGACTATCTTAATCAATATTTAACCAATATAGAACCCCAGGTAAAACCGCCACCAATAGCTTCCAATAATAACATGTCACCATGTTTAATGCGTCCATCTTGCACTCCAACATCAAGTGCTAACGGAACTGAAGCGGCAGACGTATTACCATGTTCTGCTACTGTAACTATCACCTTTTCCATGGATAATTTTAGCTTTTTAGCTGTTGCCGCAATAATTCTAATATTGGCTTGGTGTGGAACTAACCAATCAATATCACTTTTATCTAATTGATTAGCCTCTAAAGTTTCATCAACTATATTTCGTAATGCATTTACCGCAAATTTAAACACTTCATACCCTGCATTTTGGTAAAACCATCGCCATTTAAACGGCCATTGGCAATTTGGCCTGGCACAGTTAATAAATCTTTATAAGCACCATCGGCATGCAAATGAGTGGATAAAATACCTGGTTTAGAATCAGGTTTCAATATAACAGCACCTGCACCGTCACCAAATAAAATACAAGTACTACGGTCAGTCCAATTTAAAAGTCGTGAATAAACTTCAGCTCCAATAACTAATGCACATTTAGCAGCACCAGTTTTAATAAATTTATCAGCTGTACTAAGAGCATAAATAAAACCACCACATACCGCTTGTATATCAAAAGCTGCCGCTCCATGATTACCTAACCTAGCTTGTAATAAACAGGCAGTACTAGGAAAAATTCGATCTGGAGTTGTAGTGCCTAATATTATTAAATCTATTTCTGAAATATCAACTTGGGCAGCTTCTAAAGCTTTAAGAGCGGCCTGTTCAGCTAAGTCGCAAGTGCTTTCATCCTTAGCCGCTATATGACGAGATTTTATGCCAGTACGCCCAACAATCCATTCATCATTAGTATCAACTAATTTTTCTAATTCAGCGTTGGTTAATACCCGGTCTGGCAGATATTTACCGGTTCCAACTATACGAGAATAAATCACTCAATATGCCTTCTTTCACTAAGTAAAGTAGCTAGTATATGACTTATTTGGGATGGCACATTTTTTTGTACCTCAACAATGGCTTCTCTAATCGCATAAGCAAAAGAAAACTGATCTGCACCACCATGACTTTTAATAACGATACCACGTAAACCAAGCAAACTAGCACCATTATAACGACGTGGATCAATCTTCTTACGCAAACTATTAAGAACTGGTAAAGAAACCAAAGCCGCAAATTTAGTCCATAAATTTTGGTTATAGCTTTGTTTTAAATAAAAACTAATCATTTTGGCAACTCCTTCCATAGTTTTCAAGGACACATTGCCCACAAAACCATCGCATACAACTACATCAACTTCGCCAGTAAACATGTCATCACCTTCAACAAAACCAATGTAATTAATACTTGAGCTACTCATTAATAATTTAGCTGCTTCTTTGACTTGTTCGTTACCTTTAATTCCTTCTTGCCCAACATTAAGTAAGCCAACTCGAGGATTGGATAAATTATCAACCGCATTTGTTAATACTGATCCCATAACGGCAAACTGAAATAATTGTTCAGCACTAACATCAACATTTGCACCTAAATCCAGTACATGAGTAGACGTATATTGTTTGTTCGGGATAGCAGTAATAATAGCTGGTCGATCTATGCCAGGTAAAGTTTTTAAAACATAACGAGAAGTTGCCATTAAAGCCCCAGTATTGCCTGCACTAACACAAGCATCAGCTGCATTTTGTTTAACTAAATTAATAGCGACTCGCATAGAAGAATCACGTTTATTTCGCAAAGCTAATGCTGGTGGATCATCCATTTCTATAACTTGACTAGCATGGCGAATAGATAAACGTTGCATTATATCAGCTGGCTGTCCGGCTATCAGTGGATTTATTACAGTTTCATCCCCAACAAAAATTATTTGCACGTTATCAATTTCTGCTAAGATTTGTAAAGCTGCTGGAATAATGACAGACGGACCATGATCGCCACTCATTGCATCTAAAGCAATACGTGAAATCAAATTTTAATCATCCTTGTTGATTACTTTGCGACCCCGATAATAACCTGAGGGACTAATATGATGACGAAGATGTTCTTCTCCGAGTTCTGGTTCGATAGATATAGTTGGAGCCGTCAATTTATCATGAGAGCGACGCATACCACGTTTAGAACGAGTTTTTCGATTTTGAGGTACAGCCATATTTTTTCCTTTTTAAAATTTTAAAATGAATATTTAAAGTACAAACTTTAAGTTTACAAAATAAATTTTGCACTTCAGAATTCTAACACTAAAAGATTAAAGTGTAAAAGAATAAAGGCAAAAAGCAGGTATTCCCATTTATTTAAAGCTAGTTTTTTCGTTTATTTTTAGCTACTCCATTACAACTCCATTTTAAAAAAATTAAAGTAGACTAAAAAATTCATAATTTGACCATATTATTATAAAGTTAAATAGTAACTAAATGTACTTTCTTATGAATAAACCTAAATTATCTTTAGGGCCAGTTTTATATTATTGGCCACGTGAAACTCTATTAGATTTTTATGAACAAATAGCAACTACAAATGTTGATATTATCTATTTGGGGGAAACTGTCTGCTCTAAACGTAAATCTTTACGAACTTCTGATTGGTTAGAACTAGCTGATAAATTAATAGATGCTGGTAAAGAAGTTGTATTGTCTACTTTATCTCTAATAGAGGCAGAATCAGAACTTAAAACTTTACGCAGTTTATGTGAGAATAATAAGTTTATGGTAGAGGCTAATGATATAGCGGCAGTACAATTATTAGAAGGTAAACCATTTGTAACCGGTCATAGCATAAATATTTATAATAATAATAGTTTAAATTTTTTGTCTAAGCTTGGTTTAGTCCGTTGGGTATTGCCCGTAGAATTATCTCAGGATACATTGGCTGATTTTCAGGCCAGTCGTCCAATAGATGTAGAAACTGAAATTTTTGTCTATGGTCGTTTGCCGTTGGCTTATTCAGCTCGTTGTTTTACTGCTCGATCTCATAATTTGCCCAAAGATGATTGTCAATATCGTTGTATTGATTATGAAGATGGTTTAACTTTATTTAGTCAGGATAATAAACCATTTTTAACTTTAAATGGTATTCAAACTCAATCTGCTTATACCTATAACTTGTTATCAGTATTACCAAAGATAATTACTTTGGGAGTTGAAGTATTACGCATCAGTCCGCAATCACATCATACTGATAAAATTATTGAAATTTATCATCATAGTATACAAAATCCAGAATCAATAACTGATGGAGTAGCCAAATTACAACGTTTAATGCCAATGGGGAGTTGTGATGGTTATTGGTATGGTGATGCTGGAATGGATGGCAAATAATCGTCTAGTAGGATGCTAAATTCTGTTATAATTACTTTTAAGCATAATTCTTAATCGGAGATTAACAATGAACCGGCGAACTTTTTTACTTAGCTTTATTGGAATTTTTACTACTGTTAGCGGAATATGGTCAATAAAAAGTGGTTATTTAAGTAATAATGAGCGAATCAAAAATACAATTTTTACCGTATTTGAAAAACGCTTATCTTATTTAAAATGGGATAAAACCGAGGTTATGATTTTTATTCAAGATTTTATGGCTAATATTGATAATAAGATTTATATACAAAATAAATTAAATAAATTCAGTTTTTTATATCCACTTTATAACTATACTAATTTACTAGATAAAACCCCATTTGCTAGTAAAATACGCAGTTTTGAAGAAAAAGTTGTAACCAATTTTTTATTATCCACTAATTTTTTTCGAGAAGGTGCTGATGAAACTAAGCCAGTTAAATACTTATTTTATTATGATCCATATAAAGCACCTTGTCAAAATCCATTAGTTAAATGGTGGTAGACTATTTAAAACTTTAGTTTTGGAAATTGATTAAACTAAAGTTTTTTAGCATTTAATCAATCTAACATGAAATTTATTAGTCATAAATATTTCTATGGATTTATGCTACTTATCTTGTTAAATCAGGCTCAAGCTATAGATATTAATACGGCAACTGCCGAGGAATTAGCATTTGAATTAACAGGAATTGGAACGATTAAATCGCAACGCATTATAAAGCATCGAGAATTAATAGGAGGGTTTATTGCGAAAGAACAGTTGTTGGAAATTAAAGGTATTGGGCAAAAAACTCTTCAAAAAAACTACGATAAAATTCAAATCTTAAATATTCATAATTTTATACCAACAGAATTAAAATTAATTAATAATCCTATTGAAACTCAATTTTGGAAAAATACTTGGATTATTCTTATTGCTTTATCATTAGTTTGCCTAGCTACTATTTTTATCTCAGTACGGTCAACTGTAAATAATAAGAAAATTGCTAGAGAACACTTGATAACTACTACTTTTACTTGTGCAAATTGTGGTAAAGTTAGTGCGTTAAAAAATATCTATTATGAAGGTTATATACAAGACCAATATATTGATGGTAATTTACCTCCTGGTTGGTCATGTATTCCAAACTGGCTCGGAGATTTGTGTGATTATTGCTTCGATTGTTCCCAACAATTACAAAGGAATTTTAAATGATAAAAACTACGTTACTTATTTTTTTAGCTACTATAGCCAGTAATTCCATAGCTCAAACAATTATCATGGATGAGCAGACAGGAATTCTAACATTACCTGAAGTTAAGATAGCCACTAAAAATCCCACTTATTCTATTACATTAAAACAAATTGATGATGATAGTAATGAAGTTATTTTAGAACTTAATACTTATATTAGAACTAATGATTCTAGTATTTATTATGATCCTTATACGACAATTTTACATATTCCCAAAATGGTAATGGGTGGAGAAACTTATAATCAAGCTAGATTTCAATTATTACCTGCAACTAGTAATGATTCTCCTATGAAATTTCATATGATTGGAGTTGAATCTGATAATACTACTACAGCTCGTTCTGTTAAAGCTACAGTAGAAACTGATCCAGTTAATGCCACTGAAGATGCGGCTGATGATCCAGCAATTTGGGTGCATCCACAAGATCCATCTCAAAGCACTATCATAGGTACTCAGAAACAAGGTGGTTTAATGGTTTATGATTTAACTGGCAAAGAAATACAATATTTGCCTGATGGCAGAATGAATAATGTTGATTTACGTTATAATTTTCAACTTGGGGAAGAAAAAGTAACTGTAGTTACTGCTAGTAATCGTACCAACGATAGTATTGCCATTTATAAGGTAAATCCTAAAACACGTAAATTAGAAAATATTGCAGATCGTGTTATAGTAGCCGGATTGAGGGAATCTATATATGGATTATGTATGTATCATAATAAAACTTCTAATAAATATTATGTGTTTATTAACGATAAAGATGGGTCTGTGGAACAATGGGAATTATATGATAATAATGGATTAGTAAATGCAGCTTTAATAAGAAGTTTCAGTGTCAGTTCTCAAGTTGAAGGTTGTGTAGCTGATGATATATTGGGTTATTTTTATCTTAGTGAAGAAAGAGTTGGAATTTGGAAATTTAACGCTGATCCAAAATCAAATAATAAAGGCCATTTAATTGATACTGTAGATAAAAATGGTAATGCTACCGGAGATATTGAAGGTTTAGCTATTTATTATATCGATGAACAAAAAGGTTATTTAATCGCTTCTAATCAAGGCAATAGTACTTTTACAATTTACAATCGAGCTGGTGATAATGAATATTTAGGTCGATTTAACGTAGCTACTAATTATGAGTTAGGAATCGATGAAGTTAATGATACTGATGGTTTAGATGTAATAAATATTCCTTTGGGAGAAGCATTTCCTTATGGAGTTTTTGTTGTTCAAGATGGTATTAATACTATGCCAGATGTTAATCAGAATTTTAAATTAATTCCATGGGAACGTATTGCTGATATATTCGGTTTAGAAAAAGCTACCTCGTATAAATTACATTGAAACATTAACTAAAATTGAGTTAGAAATGGCTCTTACTTTAATCTCTTTTCTTAAATTCAACCAGAAAATAATTAATATTATAGAGAATTTATAGTGAAGCAAATTAAACAGTTATCAAGTTGGATTTCAATGATATTAAGCTAAAGATTTATGTAAGATTATCATATCGAAAGCATGTTTCTATGGGTTATTCAAATATTTTAGATTACTGCTTTCATGGTGATATTTTTTCCTTAATTATATTAATTTTATCGGTTAGTTTTATGTGGCTAAAATGTTAATGACGTTAATTTTGAATCAAAGTGGTATAATAAGAGAATTTTTGTTCATAGAAAAATCTGGAAATTTATTAAATTTCTCAAATTATAATTAATATATTCAAAAAAATATGAAAATATTTATTTTACTATTATGTTCTAGCATTTTAATATCTTGTAGCAATAAACCTCTAAAAGAAACTCCAGCTATTAATGCCAAACAACTAATTAAAAAGGAATTACAATCTGATAAAAATAAGGTCGACAAATCAATAATCGACTCTTCTATCATTGAATTACCTTATTCTAAACCTACACCATTAAAAAAAGTTAATAAAATAGGAAAATTACCTGAAATAACTACTATTACCGCCCAAACTTCATCCGGAATTGCAGCTCTAAATTTAAATGACGACACTCCCATTCAATTAGATTTTGAACAAGTATCTTTACGAGAAATATTACAAATTATTGGTGATGCCTTAGAAATTACCATGATAATTGATTCGACGATTGGTGATAAAGTCACTTTACGAACTTCTGATGAAAAACCTTTGACTAAAAAAGATTTATGGCCATTATTACAATTATTATTAAATGATGCTGGTGTGGTAATGGAAAAAAGGGGTAATATTTATCATCTGAAAAAAATTGAATCTCAATTGCCTAATACTATTGGATTAACTCCCAAAACTTTGACTACCAGTGATTCACCAGAAGTAATGCAAATTACTCCACTTCGTTATATTACCTCAGAAGCTGCTCCAGCAATTATTAATCCCCTAATTCAACCCAAAGGTCGAATTATTTCTCTACCAATGTTAAATGTGATTGGAATAGTTACCACTCCACAAAGATTATTACGCATTAATAAGTTATTAAAGATCATTGATGCAGATCCATTTTTACATCGAGGCATGAGGTTATTTAGATTAGTTAATTCTAAATCTACTGATGTACAAGCAGAACTAGAAAAAATTCTCAAAGCTGTTTCAGGTAATGCTGATTCGACTTATCAAGTTATCTCTTTAGAACGGATTAATGCAATATTAGTAATAGCTCCTCCCAATAGTGGTTTTGGTGAAGTGGCTTTATGGGTTGGAATTCTTGATGAACGTAGTGAAGAAAGTGGTGAACAGATTTTTATTTATAAAGTAAAGAATTTGGAAGCAGAAAAATTAGCTTCAACCTTAACTAATGCGTTTAAAATTGAAAATAAAAAAGATGCTGAAGATATAGAAAAACAGAAACATAATGAGTCCGAGAAAGAAGAATCTAAAACACCACTATTCCCAGTAACAGGTAGCCAAATGGCCATTTCTGCTGAACTTAAAGTTAATATTGTATCTGATGAAAGTACCAATAGCTTACTAATACGTGCTAATCCACGTGATTATAGACAATTGTTAGAGACTATTTATCAATTAGATCAAGTGCCTAAAGAAGTTATGGTAAATATGGTAATTGCAGAAGTTACTCTTACTAAAGCTAATAAATTTGGGATTGATTGGAAATATATTTTTGGTAGTAATAAAAGTAATTCTAATTATATGGAAACTGATTTTAGCGTACCTAGCTCAATTGGAGATTCTAAAAATCCATTGACTGGTTTAGTATTTAATAAGGTAGTTGGTAGTCTTACTGGATTGTTAAATGTTATAGCTTCTACCAATGATATCAGTATTTTATCTCGCCCATCTTTACTAGTACGCAATAATGAAGAAGCTACAATTAGTATTGGATCAAATGAACCATTTCTTAGTTCTATCAATCGATCATCTAGCTCAAGTATTAATAATAGTTATGTAACTCAAGACGTACAATATAAAGATACGGGAATTACAGTAAAAGTTACTCCACGGATTAATGATAATGGCATTATTAACCTAGAGATTTTCCAAGAATTATCACAATTAGGTCCAGAACGAACTACAGAAAATTTACAGTCTTTTATCCAACGTAAAATAGAAACTTCAGTAGTAGTGCGGGATAGCAGTGCGATAATTATTGGTGGCATGATTGATACTAGAAAGAAAAATAGCAAACAAGGCTTACCTGGTTTAATGAACGTACCAGTACTTGGTAACAACCTGTTTTCTTCTACTGATCAAAATGATGAAAGAACTGAACTCGTGCTTATGATATTGCCACAAATTGTAAATCCAGAAGCTGATAATCGGCCTATAATTAGAGAATTTAGACAACGGATGAAATTGGTATCAAATCTATTAAGTAGCGAATATGTTTTCATAGGAGAACAACCAAAAACTACAGTTAAAAATAAAGAAGAAATTAAATAGTTATTAATAGAATGTGGTGATTGTATATAGAACTCGATTGAGATAATTTGCAAATCCATCACATCCTATCAAGGACATTATGTTAGCGAATTATATTTATAACTAATTATCATCGATCCAAGTTCTAATAGCTCGATAGATTAAATCAAGTTGCCGATCTTCTATTACTGTATCTGGTGGCATATATGGGGCTTCTATGAGAATTTTTCCCGATTCAGTCCAGTCAAATCCTTGTGGATCATGTTTAGTTAACCAATCCAACCATTTTTTTCCACTTAATCCAGCACAAGCGTCTCTACCATGTCGTTGGACTGCAATTCGACGTAATAAAATAGATAAAAAAGTTAATTGTTCTCGAGCTGGGGAATTTAACGGCCGTAAATTTAACCATTCTTCTCTTGCTACCCTACGCCAATTTTGACTTGGTTTTTTACGTTTAATTCGATAAATAATTACGATTGCTAGAAAAATAATTAAACCAATTAATAACCACCAACCAAGTGCTAAAGGCCACCAAGAAATAGCATCTAAGCCTCGTATATCACGTAAATTCATCTATGAGTTCTCCGTCTTTGAACGCGTTGTTGTAGACCTTTCAATAAACCATTATATACATCATCCTGAGTTGATATGCTAAATAAATCAATAAATAAGCGTTGAGCTGTCTGTTTCAATATCTGCTGTTGAGTTTCCCACATATTACGATAAGCAATTCTTCCAGCTTTACTATCAGTATTAATATAAACTTTATTACCATTTGAAGCATTAAATTCAACTTGCCCTACCTTTGGTAAATCATAATCTGCTGGATCATTAATATTAATTAATACAATTTCATGATGTTGGCGTAATTTGCTTAAAGTCTGTTGTAAAGTTGATATATCAGTCTGATTAAAATCTGTAATTATAAAAAGTAAAGAACCAGTACCAGTACTTCTATTTAATACTTGTAAAGCTTGCTCTAACGTAGTTATATCCGCTTCATCTTCAGGCTGAATAGTTAAATTGCGTAAAATTTGCCCTAAAGAACGTTGTGAACGACTAGGTCGAAAAAATTTAGCAGTTTGTTGGCCAAATAATAGACCACCAACTCGATCTCCATGACCATATGCACTCCAACCTAATAAAGCAGCAGTTTTAGCAGCTTGAACAGATTTAAAAGTGTTACGAGTTCCAAATTGCATTTGCACTCCAATATTAACACATAATACTACATTACGTTCTCGTTCTTCTCGATAAATTTTTAAATAAGGCCGATTCATTCGGGCTGTGACTCGCCAATCAATATTACGAATTTCATCACCATGCTGATATTCCCGCACTTCTTCAAAGTCCATACCTTGACCTCGGAATACAGAAGCGTATAAACCGCTTAACATAGTTTGGGTGCGTTGGGAAGAAACTAAACCTACGCTATATGCTTGATAACGTAATTCTAAAAGTTCTTTAAATTCTGGAGTTAACATGTTGTATAGGAATAATTTATTTTACAATATTCTTAATATACTATTAGTTTAAAAATTGGAGATTATGTTCAAAAATGCTGATATCCATTAGCTTTAGGAATAAATATATCACTTGTTTTAGTAACACAACGTAAACCTAAATCGGGTTCTATTTTTCCAATATAAGTACATGAATCTATAAATAATACTTCTGATTCTGGAGTGGTAAAACATAATTCATAGTCATCACCAGCAGTTAAGGCTAATTCTATTGCCGTTTCATAGGGCACGGATTCTAATAATTCATCGGATAATGGCAAATTATCAATTTGTAATGAAGCACCTACATTACTAAAGTTTAAAATATGCCCTAAATCTGCAACTAATCCATCAGAAATATCAATAGCACTGGTAGCAATTTTAAGTAATTTCTGTCCTATTTGCAAACGTGGAGTTGGACGATTTAGACGTGATAATGTATATTTTTTAGCTAATGTGGATAAGACAACTTGTTGTTTGGCCACCTGTAAACCAAGACCAGCATCTCCAAGAGTTCCAGTTACATAAATACTATCACCTGGGTTAGCTCCATTGCGTTTTAGAGCAGTATTTAATGGAACTAATCCTGTAATTTGTATAGTAATAGTTAATGGACCACGAGTAGTATCCCCACCTATCAAACTAACTTGATTAAGTCGAGCCAATTCTAATAAACCATCACTAAATCGTTGTAACCATATTTCATTAAATTCTGGACAAGTTAAAGCTAGAGTCATCCAAACAGGAGTCGCACCCATTGCTGCTATATCACTTAAATTAACAGCTAAGGCTTTATAACCTATATCTTCTGGTTTAGTTGTCAGTGGAAAATGTACATCTGCCACTAACGTATCTATTGCAGTAACAAGTTGCATATTTGGTGGAACAGTGCAAATTGCGGCATCATCACCAATGCTTAAATCGACATCAGAACGTTGGGGGAATTTTGTAGAAAAATAACGGGAAATTAAATCAAATTCTGACATATTTATGTAGCATAAAGGTAGTATAAAGTTTGCTAAATTAATTACAAACCTTATACTATTTATAGACTATGAGTTTTATATATTTTGCATTATAACGTCTTTAACTTCTGCAAGTTGTGCTTTAACTTTAATAAGAGGAGTATTACTTTGGCTAATAGCAGTGTCCGGGTCTTTCAAACCATGACCAGTTAATGTACATGTAATAGTACTACCTTCAACTATTTTACCGTTATTAATATCTCTAATTGCTCCAGCAACTGAAATTGCTGATGCTGGTTCACAAAAAATACCTTCTTTCTCAGCTAATAATTTTTGAGTAGCTAAAATTTCTTCATCAGTAAATTCATCAAACCAACCGCCAGATTCCTGTTGAGCATTAACTGCTTTATCCCAACTTTGTGGGTTCCCAATGCGAATTGCAGTTGCTATTGTCTCTGGATTATCAATTGGATGGCCACGCAAAAATGGAGCTGACCTACTAGCTTGATAACCACACATTTTAGGTCGTCGATTGGTAACTCCAATATTAAAAAATTCTGTGAAACCCATCCAATAAGCACTGATGTTACCAGCATTTCCAACTGGTAAACAATGATAATCTGGAGCTTTGCCAAGAGCTTCAATAATTTCAAAAGCTGCTGTTTTTTGACCTTGTAAACGATAAGGATTGATGGAATTTACAATAGTAATGGGAGCATGTTCAGCCACTTCTTTTACTAATCGCATTCCATCATCAAAATTACCTTGAATCTGAATAACCACTGCTCCGTGCATCATAGCTTGGGCTAATTTACCTTGAGCAATTTTACCATCTGGAATCAATACAAAAGCAGTTATTCCAGCTCTAGCACTATATGCAGCAGCACTAGCAGAAGTATTACCTGTAGAAGCACAAACTGTTGCTTTACTCCCAACTTCCACTGCTTTGGTGATTGCCATAGTCATGCCACGATCTTTAAATGAACCAGTGGGGTTAAGACCCTCATATTTAACATAAATATTTACATCTTTATTTAAAGATTTGGGAATATTATGTAAACGAATTAGTGGAGTGTTGCCTTCGGTTATACTAATTATTCTGGTATCGTCATGCACTGGTAAATAATCACGATATTTATCAATTAGTCCGATATAGCGTGTACTTGATGCCATTTAAAAGTCCTTTAAATTAATTAGCTAATGATTTTGCTAAATTTTGAGCTTGGATACGAGCCTCTTTAGTGCATTCTTCATTTTTCATACCTTCACAAGCTAGAGTTATCACAACCCAATTTCTGATGCGTAATTCTTTCAAATTCTGAGATTTAGTAGCTATAGCATTAGATTTACTAGCAAGACTAGCAGCTCGTTCCCAATCTCCCTGAGCTAAACGTACTCCAGCAAGATTATGCCAAAGTATTGGATGTTTTGGTTTTATCCTAATAGCTCTCTCAAGAATAGCTGCTGCCTGTTCAAATTGTTCTTTTTCATAATGTTCTTTAGCAGCATTTAACAAAGATTTTACCGCATCAGTAGCATCTGTACGTATTAAATAAGAAGAATTGGCTAAAACATTTCCAGTTACTATTAAAACTAATAAAGATTTAAGCAATATTTTTAATAAATTCACGATAATCCCCTTTAATATATAATGATTGATAATTTAGTTTAACAACATTTAGCATTGTCAAAATGAGATATTAATAATACCTCAATTATATAATTTTAAGATTACCTGCACCATATTCAATTCATTATAAGCTTAAAAAAGTTGAATAGTAACTAAATATTTTTTATCGTTCCCAAATATTATTAAAATTATTTTCAGCAGTGGTTTTATTACTTTGATTTCTACCAATAATATATGGGATACGCCGTGAACCTTTTTTCCGCCATCCAATATTATTTGGAGCTTGTGGCATAGAAGTTTTGGGGCGAATTGACGCAATTAAATCTCGCCAAACAATCATTGCTCCACTACCACCACTCAATCCCATAGGTTTATTATCATCACGACCGACCCAGGTTACTGCCAAAAATTTACCACCAAAACCAGCAAACCAACTATCACGTAAATCATTACTAGTACCGGTTTTACCAGCAAGAATCATATTACTCGGTAATGTTTTGGAAACTCTACGTCCAGTTCCTTCTCGTATTGCCTGTCTCAATGCATAATTTAATAAATATACAGGAGCTTCCTCAAAACGTTTTTTTATTTCTAAACCATAATGTTTTAAAGGTTCACCATTATGATCTAAAACTGCACGAATTGCTTGTAATGGAATACGAAAACCACCACTAGCAATAGTTTGATACATTTGGGTTACTTCTAACGGACTTAAAGCAATACTACCCAATAACATTGATGGATACCTAGTTTTAAACTTTCGCTCTATACCTAATCGTTCTAAAGTTTCATATATTTTGCCTAATCCTAATGACATACCTAATCTTACAGTAGCAAGGTTATATGATTGAGATAGAGCGTAATATAATGGTACTCTACCATGCGAAATTTTATCATAATTACGTGGTTTCCAAATTTCGCCAGTATTACGATCTTCCCATTTATAAGGTTTATCATCAATCATTGTAGTCAAAGAATAACTTTTACTCCTTTCCAAAGCTGTTAAATAAACTGCTATTTTGGCCAAAGAACCGATTGGACGAATAGCATTAAGCGGACGATTAAAACCAGCATAATGAGAATTTTTACCATTTACTAATGCTAATATTTCACCATTTTCAACATTAGTTAAAACCATTGCCCCCTGTAAATTACGAGCTTTACGATGTTTTTTTTGTAATTTTTTTAACCCTTTTACCATTACTCTTTCTCCAATTTTCTGTAGAGTAGGATTTAGAGTTGTAAAAATTTGGAGTCCTTCAGAACGTAAATCCTCTTCACGATAATCTTTATGTAATTGATGGCGAACTAATCCGATAAAAGCGGGATATGGAAATTTTTCAGACATTTTTTTGCTAATATTCAATGCAGTATTTTTAGCAAGTATAGCTTCATTAACAGAAATTTTATTTTCTTGAACCATTAAATCTAATACCATATTACGCCGACTTATTGCTGTTTCTGGATGTAAACGTGGATTATATACTGTAGGGCCACGTATCAAACCTACTAACATTGCTAATTGTGGCAGCTTTAATTCATTCAACGAACGATTAAAATAAAATCTAGCCGCCATTCCAATACCATGTATAGCTCTATTTCCATTTTGACCTAAAAAAACTTCATTAAAATAAGCTTCTAAAATTTGTTCTTTGCTATAATGCCATTCTAATAACACAGACATAATAGCTTCATTTATTTTACGTTTAAGAGTACGTTCAGGAGTCAAATAGAAATTTTTCACCAATTGTTGAGTTAAAGTACTACCGCCCTGAACTAATTCACCTGATTTTATATTTTCAAAAAAAGCCCGAATAGTACCGCGTAAACTTATACCATAATGACTATAAAAATTACGATCTTCCACTGATATAATCGCATCAATTAATTGTTGTGGCACATCTTTTAATTGAACTAAAACCCGATCTTCATTATGAGTTGGATAGATTTTACCAATTAATCTTGGCTCTAAACGTAATAATGGTATTGGTTGATTAGTTTGTAATTCAATAATAGATTTTACTGTATTACCAACAAAACGTACTTGGACTTTACGTGGTGATATTTTACCATCCCAAAATTTAAAAGCTCTAGTTGTAATTATAAATTTATT
>DRQV01000113.1 GCA_011371325.1 Thioploca sp. | reverse complement strand
CGTGATCCTAGAATCATTGAAACTATGGAAGATTTTGATAATTCTTTGGAATGGTTACAAAAAAATGATCATGAAGCTCGTACTTTGGAAGAAGCAATCTTAGGTGCAATCAGTCAAATTGATAGGCCTGGTTCTCCAGCTGGTGAAGTTATAACTAGTTTCTTTAGTAATTTACATGGTAGAACCCCAAAATGGCGACGGAAATTTCGACAACTGATAACCAAAGTTACCATAGATGATTTAAAACAGGTTGCCACAACTTATTTACAACCTAAATTGGCAAATATAGCTGTGTTGACCAGTCCAGAAAAATTAGCTAGTGTGTCTAGTTTAAGATTAATACATAAAATATTGTAGTAAAATTTAACCATTTAGCAATGTTGTTAAGTGGTTAAATAATATAACTTTGAATTTAATAACTTCTAATCCAAATATTGTTGATATTTAGTATTGGCTAAACAAGCACAAAATTCATCATAATTTTCAATCTGTTCATCCCAGCTTTTTGGTAATATTTTTTTATGGCTACTGGTTAATTTAATAGGTTCAACTCCTAAAAATTCAAACACTTGTTTATTGTAATCTAAGATAGATTCTGGATTTTTAAAATAATCTTCGTATCTAATACTAATTAGATTATGGTTTTTCAGCTTATCAAGTATAATTTTCTCATTTTCAGCTTCTCTTCCAAGAACATCTAAATAATTTATCATTTCCTCTAAATCAATATGAACTTTTTTAATTTTCACATCTTTTTCTGAAGATACAATCCCAGTATTCTTTAAAAATATTCCAGACATATAACGACGTAACATATTTTCTCTGTATAAATGGATAATTAAAATATCTTTATTAGACACAAGAAAATCTAACGCATTTTTGTTATGATAATTTAGAAAAAAATCTTTCGTTCCAAGACTACTAATTTTTTTCCAAGTTTTGAAACTAATCGGTTTTTTATTCTTAAAACGTGAATATGTTGAATGGAATTGTGCTGCATAAAAAAAAGTTTTACTAGTGTATGCAAACTTCAAATATTCTTTTACCGACCATTTGCATAATTTATATTTTTTGCAATTATCATAGAGTTTATAAGGGATTATCATACTAGCTAATATTTCTCCATAATTGACAACTTGGGGATGTAAATTTAAAGTATTGGCCAAATAATTACTACCGCTACGACCGCTTGTTAAAATAATATGATGATTCATGTTAATTACCAATTATATGTTTTAGTTTGGAAAAACTCATTGTGAATGATACAATTCTAGTTGCATACCTCAATTATAAAATAATGAAGGATAAACTACTTAGTACTATCCCAATTAAGCTAAAATAATACAGGAAATATCAATCATATTATTATAATATATAATCATGCTTATTTTAAAATTTTATTAAAAATAATTGTATACTAATTATCGAACTTAATAATTATTCTAAGTTACCCAAATTTATTAATATAACTATCTGTAGAAACAAATTATATGTTACAAAATATGAAAATCCGTACCAAATTATTTATTAGTTTTGGAATATTAATAATATTCCTAGTTTTTGTAGGATTTTTTGCAATCGTGCAAATGACTAATTTATCTTACCTTACTAACAAATTATATAACCATCCTCTAATGGTAAGTAATGCAGTACGAGATGTAAATATTAATATTGTAAAAATGCACCGTAGTATGAAAGATGTAACTCTGGCCATAAATACGGATGACTTAGATTCTGCAATAACAGCAGTAGATAACTATGAACAGGCTGTATATGCGAGTTTTGAAATTATCACTGAACGTTTTTTAGGGGATAAACAAGATGTTAATAATCTTAAAACTTTGTTTGTTGATTGGAAACCTATACGTGATGATGTTATCGATTTAGTAAGAAAAAATCAGAAAGAACAAGCGGCAGCTATTACAAAAGGAAGTGGTGCAAAACATGTAGCTAATTTAGAGTTGGCAATGGATAAATTAACTGATTTCGCTAATAATAAAGCAGCTCAATTTTTAGAAAATGCCAATAGTGAAAAAACTAAATTATTAATATGGATATTAATTGCCATGCTAATTGCAATTATGATAGGAATCTGGATCACAATAATAATTTCTGGAGCGATTGCTAATTCAGTAAATCAGGCTATTAAATTTGCTAATTCAATTGCAAACGGCAATTTAAATAACCAAATAAAATTTGATATTGCAACAGAAACTGGCCAATTATTACAAGCATTGGAAACTATGCAAACCCAGCTACGAGAACGGATTCAAGAACTTGGTAACACTCAAAGTAAACTTCAAGAACGGATGGAAGAAGATAAACGAATTGCCAATGAGGCATTACGCATTAATCGAGCATTAGATAAAGTTATAACTAATGTATTAATTACAGATAGTAGTTACAAAATAATCTATATGAATGAAGCAGCTTTAAATTTGTTTACCCAAAAAGAAGATCAGATTTGTAGTGATTTACCACATTTTAATGCAGCTAAATTAGTAGGTGATACTATTGATATTTTTTATAAAAATCCAACTCGACAACGCCAACTACTAGCTAATTTAATGGATAGTCATCAAGAAACTTTAAGGCTTGGCAACTTAACAATTGATACCACAATTACTCCGGTCATAAATGAATCAAGCGAACGCTTAGGTACTGTGCTTGAATTTAAAGATCGAACACTTGAGATAGCAACTGAACTGGAGATTAATAAAGTTATTCATGCGGCTTCCCAAGGCAATTTCAAAGAACTGATTGATACCACTGATAAAACCGATTTTTTCAAAACATTTAGCGAAAGTATAAATCAAATAATTAAAATTAATCAAGTTTTTACCGAAGATGTAATGCGTGTGTTTGCTGCATTGGCTCAAGGTAATTTAACTCAATATATTGAAAATAATTATACTGGTACTTTTGAACGTTTAAAAGTTGATGCTAACATTACTGTTGAACGTTTGACTGAAATAATGCAGGAAATATCACAGCAAGCTGAAACCGTAAACAATGCTTCTGATGAAATAGCCAGAGGTAATATAAGCTTAGGTCAACGTACTGAACAACAAGCAGCTTCCCTGGAACAAACTTCTGCTAGTATGGAACAAATGACTGGTACTGTCCAACAAAATGCTGATAATTCTAAATATGCGGCTAAATTGGCAATTAGTGCTAGAGATCAGGCAGAAAAAGGTGGAATCGTGATTAGTTCTACTATTCGTGCAATGACTGAAATTAGCAAAAGTAGCAAACAAATTACTGAAATTATCAGTGTTATTGATGAAATTGCTTTCCAAACCAATTTATTAGCATTAAATGCAGCAGTTGAAGCAGCTAGAGCTGGCGAACAAGGCAGAGGCTTTGCAGTAGTTGCTTCTGAAGTTCGTAATTTAGCTCAACGTAGTGCGGCTGCGGCTAAAGAAATAAAAGGTTTAATTCAAGACAGCGTCAATAAAGTTGATGAAGGAACTCAACTAGCCAATAAATCTGGTGAAACTTTAGACGAAATTGTTATAGCAGTAAAAAAAGTCAATGATATAATCACTGAAATTTCTTCAGCCAGTCAAGAACAGGCATCAGGAATCAATCAAGTAAATGATGCAGTTGTACAGATGGATGAAATGACTCAACAAAATGCCGCTTTAGTTGAAGAATTATCCACTTCAAGTAATGTTATGAAAGAACAAATGCAAAACTTAAGAAATTTAGTAAAATTTTTTAAAATAGCAGAGTCTAATAATAGCTATAAAAAAGTTTCTAAACCTAGAAAATATAAATCAATATCTAATCCAAATAATGACGAAGAAAATGGTTGGGAGGATTTTTAGTTAATTCTTATTTAAATAATTTCAGTCAATAAATATTTTAAAACTATAGGTATAAGATATACCTAACATATTTTGGATATTTTAAACTTAAATAGAGGCAATAATGAAATCTCCAAAAATTTGGATACTAGGTGCATCATTTGAAACTCTAAATATGGGTGTGAATGCACTTGCTGAATCAAGTATTAAATGTATTTTACAACAATGGCCAACTGCTGATATAACTCTGCAAAGCCCTAATGACGAAGCTCCATTAGTATTAACTTTCAATAAACAGAAGTTTAACATTAAAAAAAGAGACTTATGGTTTAGTCGTAATATATTTAAAACTCGTAATATGTATACGTTATTAACTTATGCAATAATAACTAGAATTATACCTATTGCATGGCTTAAACAACGTATTTTTGCGATAAATCCATATTTTCAAAGTATTTTAGAAGCCGATATAGTGTTTGATATAACTGCTGGAGATAGTTTTAGTGATATTTATGGTTTAACTGCTTTTACCAGAAATTCTTTGATGAAATGGTTATTTATTTTATGCAAGGTAAAACTCATCATGTTGCCACAAACTTATGGCCCCTTCAAAAGTAAATTTTCCCAAATAGTGGCACGCTATTTACTAAAACGAGCAGTAGCTATTTACTCAAGAGATGAAACTGGAGTAAAACATGTAAAACAATTACTTGGTGACACATATCGTAATGTACAATTTAGCCCAGATGTAGCTTTTGTTCTTGAGCCAGAACCGATAGCTGATCCTTTAATAACCAAATTACAACAGGTAACTGATAAAACTATTGTTGGAATTAATGTAAGTGGATTATTATATGGCAATTATCCAATAAAAACTAGATTTAATATTGATAATAATTATCAAGAACTTTTACAAAAAATTATCAAATTATTTCTTGCCAAACCAAATGTTGTAATAGTTTTAGTGCCACATGTTTTTGTAAATCTTTCACATGTTGAAAGCGATATGGTTGCATGTGCTGATTTCTATCAACAGTTTAAAGAAACATATCCAGATAGAATTTTAACAGTAGAAAATAAACTAGACCATAGACAGATCAAATATGTCATTGGATTTTGTGATTTTTTTATGGGTTCTCGTATGCACTCCTGTATAGCAGCAATCTCACAACATATACCAACAATGGGAATTGCTTACAGTGATAAATTTACAGGAGTTTTTGAATCGGCTGGGATTGGAGATTTAATAACCGACTTAAGAACTGAAACTCCTCAACAAATCCTTGATTCTTTACAAAATAGCTTTGCTAAACGTACACTGACTGAGGAAAAATTACGCATTACTGTACCACAGATAAAAGAAAAAGTTATAGGCTTATTTAGCAGAATTGAAAAGGAATTGAGATAATATTAGTTATTTGGAGAAAAATCATATACCCACATTATTGGCAATCCTGAATAAAAAGCTCTTTTAGAAATATTATAACCTGTCGCCTTGTTTCTACGATTGATACCTAAAATTACAAATGTTATTATAGGTAATTAATGAAGTTAAAATATTACTAGGTGATATATACTTGAGTGAATCCAAGGATATTTTCATTAGTCATGCTGTTTGGTAATATAAACTGTAAGAAATAGGGGATAAGATATGTTTCAAACTATGAAGGTAAGTACCAGATTATACACCGGTTTTAGTATTTTTATAATTTTTGTAATTATTGTATGTATATTGGCAATTTTTCAAATTCAAACTCTATTTAAGCTCAATAATACTCTATATTATTATCCATCAATT
>DRQV01000112.1 GCA_011371325.1 Thioploca sp. | reverse complement strand
TTGTTTTTTGCATGGTTTTCTCCTGGTGGGGCGAGCATGAATAAAGACGGGTTATTCACTCGCTTGAAAATGATGGCACTTGTTGTTTGGGGAATATATTTGATTTCTTAGTTTATTTATCCAATTAATAATTTTATTATCAAAATTTGAGTCATAACCGATTGGATAATATAAACGTTGACAAGTTTCTAACAAACCGAGAATAATATTATCGATCTCAGTGAGTGGAAAAATATCATCAACTCCATAAGCTTGTGATTGATCTTGACAAAATAAAATATATTGGCCTTGTTCACGCTGTGGTATAATTATGGCTACTGCATCAGGTTGTAAGAAACCAGTTACATAATAAAAATTTTGATTCAAAGTTGCAGGTAAAATTGCTATCCCGCCAATCCCTATTATATCGATTAGTTGTTGCCGTCGATATTTAAATTCAGTTTTGTCCATCATGTACAAATTCTTCGTATATAGTCATTACTCCAACTTTAATATATTCAACTAATTGGGAATAATTATTTTCATTGCTATTACTATTTTCATCAATAGGAGCAATATGTGAGATAGAAATAAGATCATTAATAAATTCTTTAATATCAACTGGCAATAGTTCTGTGTTAATATCAGCTAATCCTAATCCAAATAAAAAACCTTCACACCAACCAGCTAATGTTTGAATTCGTTCTGATATGGATATATCGTCATTTGGTAACAAAAGCGTAAATTCACAGTTAAATGAGCTTAATTGTTCTGAAGTATAATTCCGAATTAATATTAGTTGTTGTTGGCATTTAGAAGCTAAACCATCCATAGTAGCATTGCCTAGAATATGTTGTAACCATTTATCATTTGACTGAGCAACACATAAAAAGCTAGTTAAAATACCATGTGCTTCTGCAGCATTCATTAGAGCTCCAACATTTTGTAAAGATTTATCTAATGGCTCGTAAATTTCTTCCACATTAATTCCTTGTGATAATATTATAGGGATTTAATAAAACCCCTATCTACAAAGTTATCTTAAACTTGATAACAACATGTTAGCTTGTGAAATACAACCTCTACCTACCATCCATACAACTTTATGAGAAGTAGTGGGTAAACTATCAGGTAATTGATATAATACAAGTATCTTAAAAAAAGAACCATTACGATTTTTTAATTCCAATGTATAACTATCACCATAAACAATTGGTAAATTACTTGGCCATTTTAAAGATGTTTGTTTGGCTGGCCATTTAACCACAGCCTTTTTATTGGAAGCTTTGTGTTTAATTGTCAAAGTGCTAGCACTCTGAGCATTAGAACGCCATAAAACAACTCTTGAAGATGGTGCAATACAAGAAAATCTTTTGGAAGTATTAACATCAACCAACCATAGATTCTTAGGATATTTTGATGAACCACGAGTATATGGTTCAGTTTTTTCGGTAAGAAGCTTAGATAAAGTAATTAATAAATTAGGATCAGTTATATCTGCTACTGTACCAGTATAAGGACCATTTATCGTTTTAACTCCACCATTAGCAAATACTACTGTAATTTTGTCAGATTGTCCTGGTAAATTAAGAATGGTATTATTATCTAATAACTGTCCATCAGTATACTCAGCTACATTAGAATGGATTATTACCATATCAGCGGCATAAGCAATATTTACACATAGAATAAGTATAATTAATCGAAACATAGTTTTAACTCCTTTGTAATAAAATTGATTGAACTATTATTTAAATTTTAGCAAAATACAGACCCAATTGCTCGTTGAAAAATTTTTTATATTAACTTTTTTAATAATATTTATACAATTAATGTTTTTATATTAAAATTGTTAATCATTTGACTCAAATATTACTTTGATGAATATAATTAAGGTTTTTATAAAAATAAATTAGTAATTATTGGCTATTAATAATATACTCTTAATTTTATAGTAGAATTATCCTGTATAAAAATAAATTTGTCCATACCATTACTTACAAATAAATTTAGTAACATTGACAAATTATAATACACCATGATATTTTAACTAAAAATGAACAACTAATAATATCAAGTTTCCTAATTAGAACGTAAATAATACTTTGCGGTTCTAAACTTAAATAATTATTAGCAGCCGGATTTAAATCTAACATGCAAGCTACATTTGCAAAATTACCTATATCTCTTACTTCTTGGCATAATAGTCCATTTATTATAGGCCCACCAATTACAGAGCCTAATCAGTTTTTTGGACGTGAATATATTTTAAAACGCATTTTTGATGTTTGGAAATATATGCCTCTGCAACATATTGCTATTGTAGGTTTAAAACGCAGTGGTAAGACATCTTTATTACATTATTTACGCCGTATTATTGATATATCACCAGAACAATTACGTCCTAATCAACGACACGATTGGCTTACACTTGGTTATCAATGGGTATTTGTAGATTTTCAAGATCCACGTATGTGTTATCAAGAAAGTTTATTACGCCATATCCTAATAGAATTAGATATGCCAATACCAGAACCATGCGATTTGGTCAGTTTTATGGAGATTATAGATCAATATTTAGAGACACCTTCCTTAATCTTACTAGATGAAATTGGGGCAGGTTTAACATCTCCAGACCTTGATGAACAATTTTGGTGGGGTATGCGTTCTTTAGGAAGCAATCATGCTGGCGGCAAACTAGGATTTTTATTTACTGCTC
>DRQV01000111.1 GCA_011371325.1 Thioploca sp. | reverse complement strand
CGAAAGTCCTAATTTAAGATACACATTTTTAAGTGTAGATTGGATAGAATATATTTATATGAATACTATAAAATAAAAATCATCATTAGTAAAAGGAAAAATAACAATGAAAATAATATTTTTAGTAACGGTATTATCATCTTTAATGATAGGCAACTGTTACTCACAAAGTATCCCATTTAATTCTGATAACTGGGAAATTAGTTCTAAAACAAGCAAGCTAGAAACCTATTTAGGTAAAGAAAGCATATTTTTATCACAAGGTTTTGCAATTGCCAAAGATGTTCAATTAATGAATGGAACTATTGAATATGATGTAGCTTTTAGTGAAAAAAGAGGTTTTATGGGTGTGGTATGGCGATTACAAGATTTAGAAAATCATGAACATTTTTATATACGTTCACATCAGTCTGGTAATCCTGATTCTATTCAATATACTCCAATTTTTAACGGTTCATCAGCTTGGCAACTTTATTATGGAGCGGGATATTCTACAGCAGTTAAACATTCATTTGATAAGTGGGTACATATTAAATTAATTATCTTCGGAAAACAGGCTGAAGTTTATATTGATGATATGGAAAGTCCAGCTTTATCCATCCATGATTTAAAACATGAAGTAAAAATCGGTAAATTTGGAATAGTTGTTGGGCCTGGAAGTCCTGCCCATTTTGCTAATTTTAGTTATACTACTGAAAGCAAGCTGTCATTAAAAGAAAAATTAGTAACTCCAAAAGGCTCTATTATGTCTTGGTCAGTTTCAAATAGCTTTGCGGAAAAGTCATTAAAAAACTATCTTACTGATGTTGATAAACAAAATTTAACTTGGAAACAACTTACTGCTGATTATTCTGGTATAACAAATTTAGCTAAAGTTCAAACCCGTGAAAAAGTTAAAAATTCAGTTTTTGCAAAGGTAATTATCGTTTCTGAGTCTGAACAGGTTAAGCCACTTAAATTTGGATTTAGTGATCGAGCCAAAGTATATCTCAACGACCAGTTAATTTATAGTGGGGATAATACCTATCGTTCCAGAGATTATCGCTTTTTAGGAACAATTGGTTATTTTGACGAATTATATTTACCATTAAAAAAAGGTAATAATGAACTTTGGATAGCCGTTTCAGAAAATTTTGGTGGATGGGGAATCCAAGCTAAATTTGCAGATATGGATGGTATTTTAATTAAATAATGCTAAGAATATTAATTCTCATATCATTAATAATAAGTTTACAATACAATATTTGGTATGGTAAAGGTGGCCATAGAGAATATGCTACCTTACAACAAACCTTAGAATTACAACGGCAAAAAAATAATATTCTTAAAGCTCATAATGAAGAAATAGAAGCAGAAATAATTGAACTTAAACAAGGCTTATTGACTATTGAAAGATATGCTAGAGAAGAATTAGGTATGATTAAGCAAGGTGAGGTATTTTATCAAATTATCGAATAAATATTGGGTAATTATACCTGCGGCTGGTATTGGTTCTCGTATGGGTAATGTATGTCCTAAACAATATTTACAATTACAAGGAAAGACTATTTTACAACATACTTTGGAACGTTTTAATTTATCAATTATCGCTGGAATTGTAGTTTGTATAGCTGATCATGATAAATATTGGGATAAATTAAATTTACCAATGCCAATAATACGAGCTGGTGGAGGCAAAGAACGCTGTCATTCAGTATTAAATGGTTTACAAGTATTACAACAACACGCAAAACCAAATGATTGGGTATTAGTGCATGATGCAGCTCGTCCTTGTGTTAGGCAAACTGATATTGAAATTTTGATTGCTAAATTAGCTAATCATCCTGTTGGTGGTTTATTAGCACTGCCAGTACGTGATACTATGAAACGAAGTAATTTTGCAACTGAAATCGTGGAAACAGTTGAACGAGAAGGCTTATGGCATGCTTTAACTCCACAAATGTTTCGATTAGAATTATTATTTAATGCCTTACAAACTGTGTTGAATAACAATGATTTAGTCACCGATGAAGCTCAAGCTGTAGAAAAACAAGGCTTAAAACCATTACTGGTTGCTGGCCATGCAGATAATATAAAAATAACTCATCCTCAAGATTTAACTTTAGCTGAATTATATTTACGAGAACAACAATGCAAGTAAAAACAGGATTAGGTCAAGATAGCCATCGTTTTCAAACTGATATAATTAAACCTTTAATACTTGGCGGAGTTAAATTTGAAGATGAATTATCCTTACAAGGTAATAGCGATGCTGATGTGGTATTGCATGCCTTGTGTAATAGCATTTCTGGAGTTACAGGAATCAATATTTTAGGCAAAATTAGTGATCATTTATGTGCTGAAGGTATTACCGATAGCAGTATATATGTAAAAGAAGCTCTCAAATACCTACAGAATTGGCAAATTTGTCATGTATCTTTTAGTCTTGAATGTAAAATTCCTAAAATTACTCCTAAAATTATAGAAATGAAACAAAATATCAGTAAATTATTAGGTTTACAAACACAGGATATAGGTATAACTGCTACCAGTGGTGAAGAATTGACTACTTTTGGACGTGGGCAAGGTATTCAAGTTTTTTGTATAGTTACGGTTATGAATGATGAAGATTAATTCGATCATTCCCCTCATTTTCCCTAATTATAGGAAATGAGGAGTTATAACTGTCTGCGTGACATTATTACTAAATTTGGAAATGCAATCCTTATCTTCTAATAGTATTTATTAATACCTTAAGAATTACTATATTCCAGTTGAAGTATTTTTCATTTCTTTAAGCATTTCTACTTGCTGAATACAACCATGTTTTTCCATCCATTGCTGAACATTATCAATTCCAACTGGTATCCGATGTAAATTTACTTTATTGATGGCATTACCAATTCCAACTAGATATTCACCATCAATCAATGATACTGAAGAAGGCCAAGCCATAGTATATCTTTTAGTAGGCCATGATATAGAATATTCCTGCTCAGAATCAACTTTAACTATTTGTAATTTTTCCCCTTTTTTTCCAGCATCAGGTCGCCATAAAACTACTTTATCTGTAGAATTATAACAAAAATCATTAGGACTAGATACGTCAAATTCCCATAAACTTGCTGGTGCATCATCTTCTCCACGTTTACGAAATCTAACTGCTTCAAAACCATCTAAATAATTGGCATTATTAATTTGAGCCGTTAAATAAAATGTCTCAGTAGAATTAGCTTCAAAAGTGGCAGTAATGCCACATACTAAAATGAGTGCTGTATATGATAATCGCATAATTATAATTCCTAATTGAAATTACAGTATTTATTATAGTATTTTTGTAAAACGCTATAATATATTGAAATTTTTGTTGATTTACACGTTGACGATGTTATATAATATTACATAATAAGTTAGATTTCTATGTACCATTACAAGAATTATAATATGTTTAATACTAAAAAAATCAATTCTATTTTGTAATACCAGTTATTACTAAATTTTCGACTTTAAAAAATTATATATTTACCAAAAATCTATACTTCTTATAATAGGCTCTTCTAAACTACATAAAACCTAGGTTAAAACATGCACATTGATTTAATTTGTATTGGGCAGAAAATGCCATCATGGGTAGATACTGGTTTTCATGAATATGCTAAACGTTTACCAGCTAATTATAAGTTGAACTTAGTGCAGATACCATTAAAAAAACGCACTAAAAATTCTGATTTAGTTCGTTTGCAACAGATTGAGGGTGAACAAATTTTAACTAAAATTGGAATCAACACTTTAGTTATAGCTCTCGATGAACGAGGCCAAATTTGGGATAGCATTCAATTATCCACTAAATTGGCTAATTGGTTACAAGAATATTCAAAAGTAGCATTGCTTGTGGGTGGCCCTGAAGGATTGCCATTAGCGTGTAAACGACGAGCCACCCAACAATGGTCATTATCAAAATTAACTTTACCACATCAACTAGTTAAAATTATAATAGCTGAACAAATATATCGAGCTTGGAGCTTGTTAAATAACCATCCTTATCATAGAACTTGATTTTTTATTTAAAGTTAAACAGTTTCGTTACCCTTATAAATACAACCACTAGTACAAGTTTCTTGAATTGTTATTTGGCATAAAATTGGTAGATTTGGTTTTAACCGTTGCCAAATCCAAGCAGCTAAATTTTCACTAGTTGGATTTTCTAACCCGTTAATTTCATTTAAATAATGATGATCTAACTGTTCATACAGAGGTTTAAACATTGTTTTAATATCTGCAAAATCTATAACCCAACCATTATTAGATTCTATTTCACCACATACATGTATAGTTATTTGAAAGGAATGCCCATGTAAACGACCACATTTATGTCCAACAGGGACATTTGGTAATCGGTGTGCCGCTTCAATACTAAATTTTTTAAAGATTTCCATTTTGAGAATATGAGTTGTATTATGCTATTAAGGGTAATCGGATTGCATCTACATGATGATTTATAGGGGTAATTCCGTTACCCCAATTTTTGGGATTACTAATCAATTTCCTTAACGGCATTGAGATGATGTTTAATTATTAAATAAATTGATTAAAGCCTAGTGCGTTCGTCTTTAGAAAATCCTAATAATGGGATATCCAAATTCCGAGTTAAAGCCATAACTTTAAATAACTCTCCCATTTCGCTAGGTAAGATTAGGGTTTTAACTTGTTGAGCTTGTTTTAAATAGTTTTGTTTATCATCCGGATTTAAAGAAAATAAAATATCAGCCAAACCACAAGCCAACAGAAAATTAGCTTGAGTGGTATAACCAGCAACATGCAAATTGGCACTAACTGCCGCATCAGCTACTGCAGTAAAATTAACATGAGCAGTGATGTCTTGTAATCCTACTAAAATTAATGGATCAATATGGGAATGATGCCGATAATGACACATTAAAGTGCCTTTATTACGTTGCGGATGATAAAACTCTTTGTTTGGAAAGCCATAATCTATTAATAATACCATACCTGCTTCTAAAATATCAGCTATTGATTGTATCCAAGCTAGTAATGCCAAATTAATTTCAGAAACATAACCAACTGGTAGCTCTAATTTAGTTACTGCTTGTTGTAATATTTCATTTGAAGTTACTTGTTCTTGCCATTGAAAGGAATTATCAGCATAAGTTATATGAGATTCAGAAATATTATCTGCTTGTACAGTAAATATCTGTACTGGAATAGCATCCATGACTTCATTAGCTAATATAATTCCTTGTAAGGGTTCAGCAGGCAATTTTGAAAGCCATTTTACTAATGATAAAAATTGAGGAGCTTGAGCCTCAAACATTGCTTTTTGTTGTAGTTGCAAATTAGAACTAATTTCTAAAATAAAATAATGAGTCGGTAAACAATCTAATTTTTCTAAAGTTTTAAGAATATCTACTGCCATTATTCCTGATCCAGCTCCAAATTCTAAAATTACTCCTGATTCAAAATTCGCTAATACTTGTTGACATTGTCGAGCGATACATTGAGCAAATAAAGGTGTTATTTCTGGAGCAGTTACGAAATCGCCGTCGACCCCAAATTTTCGCATTCCTGCACTATAATAGCCAAGACCAGGAGTGTATAATGCCCGTTGCATAAATTCATTAAATGGAATAATCCCACCAGCTCGTTCAATAGCTGTTATAATTGTTGCTGTTAAACGCTGACTATGAAGAATAGCATCTGGATGAGGTGGAGGTAAACTATGCATAATTTATTTGAAGTACAATTAACTGATAAGGTAGTGTTAATTACTGGTAGTAGTAAACGTATTGGAGCTGCTATTATACGTTTATTACATGCTAATGGTATGAAAATAGCGTTACATTATCATAATTCTCAAGCTGCTGCCAAAGATTTACAACTCGAGTTAAATAAGCAACGCCCTGAATCGGTAATGTTGTTATCAGGCAATATATGTGATTCAACTCAACTTGATAAAATGATAAAACAAGTAATAGGAAATTATGAGCGTTTAGATGTATTAATCAATAATGCTTCCAGTTTTTATCCAACTCCTATTGAGCAAGTAACAGAAGCTGACTGGGACGAATTATTGGGAACTAATCTAAAAGCACCATTTTTTCTCTGCCAAGCAGCAGTTCCATATTTAAAAAAAAATCATGGTTGTATTATTAATCTAGCAGATATTCATGCTTTGCGTCCATTAAAGACACATTCAGTATACAGTATAGCAAAAGCTGGTTTAATTATGCTTACTAAAACACTTGCTAATGAACTAGGTCCACAAATTAGGGTTAACGCCATAGCTCCAGGAGCAATTATGTGGCCAGATAATGATATGGATCATACTACTAAACAACAAATTATTGCAAATACTGCTCTACAATGCCATGGAGATGCTCAAGATATTGCTAAAACAGTATTATTTTTAATACGAGATGCAAAATATATTACCGGCCAAATTATTATTGTTGATGGTGGTAGAACTTTACATCAATGATTGGATAAATTATTATTACAGTAAAGTAAATAATTGATGTTTAATTAAGAATTGTTACAATATTTATGATCAAATTTGAACTAAATTAAAAATAGTGTAAAATAGTTTTGAACTGAAGATTAAGTATTTAGGACAGAACAATGGGTATGAAAGACAGAACAATGGGTATGGAAGATCGTGATGGTGTAATTTGGTTGGATGGCAAAATGATACCTTGGCGAGATGCTAAAGTTCACGTATTAACCCATACTTTACATTATGGAATGGGAGTATTTGAAGGATTACGAGCTTATCAAACTGAACAAGGTACAGCAATTTTTCGATTACAAGAACATACTAGACGCTTATTTGATTCAGCCCATATTTTGGGTATGAAAATTCTTTATGACCAACAAACTATTAATGATGTTTGTTGTGCCGCAGTACGAGAAAATAATTTATCTAGTGCTTATATTCGTCCTATGTGTTTTTATGGTTCGGAAGGAATGGGATTACGAGCCGATAATCTAAAAGTTCATACCATTGTTGCAGCCTGGAATTGGGGAACTTATTTAGGCCCAGATGCAATAAAAAATGGAATACGAATTCGTACTTCTTCTTACACTAGACACCATGTGAATATTACCATGTGTAAAGCTAAAGCCAATGGCAATTATATGAATTCTATGTTAGCTTTGCAGGAGGCTTTGACTTGTGGTTATGATGAAGCATTATTATTAGATAATGAAGGTTATGTTGCTGAAGGTAGTGGAGAAAATATTTTTATTATCCGAGATGGTATTATTTATACGCCAGATTTAACTTCAGCTCTCAATGGAATTTCCAGAGCCACTATTTTTGTATTGGCTGCGGAAATGGGTTTTACGATCCGTGAAAAACGTATTACTCGGGATGAAATATATATTGCTGATGAAGCATTTTTTACCGGCAGTGCCGCTGAAGTTACCCCGATTCGTGAACTAGATGATAGGACTATTGGTTATGGAACTAGAGGCCCAATAACAAAACGTTTACAAGATTGTTTTTTTGATGTAGTACATGGTCGTCATTCTGAACATAAAGATTGGCTGACATTTGTTTAATCACCACCCAAAGAGAACTTAATAATGAGTAAAATAGGCACTGATACTCCGAATGATAAATTGGAACAAGATGTTACCGAGAATGATTTACCACTACATTGCCCAATGCCAAATATGAGTTTATGGAATTCCCATCCACGTATTTTTTTACCCCTTAAGAAAAATGCTGGTAGTAAGGTAAAATGTCCGTATTGTGGCACAGAATATAAGATGAAAGCAAAACTTTAGATAACTATTTTCAGGTATTCCATGCAATCAAATAATATCCTAGTCATTGGTCCGTCATGGGTTGGAGATATGGTTATGGCACAAAGTTTGTTGAAAATTATCAAACGTGAACAACCAGATGCCAAAATTGATGTTTTAACCCCAAGTTGGAGTGTGGGCTTATTAAAAAGAATGCCTGAAATACGTTATGTATTGCATCACGATCTTGGACATGGCGAACTAAATTGGCAAAAACGAAAACGGTTAGGTTTGGAAATGCAAGCTTATCAGTATCAGCAAGCAATTGTATTACCTAATTCTTGGAAAGCAGCTCTGATTCCTTTTTTTGCTAAAATCCCTCAGCGTACTGGATATTTAGGTGAAATGCGTTATAATTTACTCAATGATATTCGTAAAAAAAGTTTTACTAAAACTGTATCACAATATGTAGCTTTGGGTTTACCTAAAGGTGATTTGAGAGCGGCTAAAGTAATACCAAAACCAGTTTTAAATCATGGAACAGTTAAAAAAACTTTACAACAAATTGGTTTAACTAATATTTCTGACAAACCAATACTAGCTTTATGTCCAGGAGCTGAATATGGGCCTGCTAAACAATGGCCGATAGAAAATTATATAGCTTGTGCTAAATATAAAATATCTAAAGGTTGGCAAGTTTGGGTTTTTGGTTCTCGAAAAGAGATGTTGTTAGGTGCAGAAATTCAAACTGTGGTTGGCGAAAACTGTGTTAATTTATGTGGTAAGACTACTTTACCGGATGTAGTGGATTTATTATTCATGTCTAAAGCTGTAATAAGTAATGATTCCGGTTTGATGCACATTGCAGCTGCTTTAAATAAACCATTAATCGCATTGTTTGGCTCTTCTAGTCCAAATATGACTCCTCCTCTAAGTAATCAGGCTCACATTATCTCATTAAAGTTAAAATGTAGCCCATGTTATAAACGTACTTGTCCTAAAAAACACTTGAAATGCTTACGTGATATAACTCCAGCCAAAGTAATGCAAACTTTAAATACTTACGAGCAGAAACAGAAAATTTTACGATAATTGATAATTAGAGTATCAGTTGGAATTATTCTATTAATAGCAAACATATGTATATACAGGTTGCTTCCTGCATAACTTTAGTAAATATTTAAATTGGGAGAAAATTATTGTGCCTGATAGTCCATGGAATAGCTTAGAAGTTGCGAAATTAGCGATTTCTGTTTTTACAATTGTGATTTTAGTATTTGTACCGTATTGGATAGAACGATTTGTAAGAAAGTTGGAAAGTGTTAATTGGATTAATCAGAAAGTTATTGAACGTAAATTGCAAGTTTATGATGAAACTATACCATTGTTGAATGATTTGCTATGTTTTTATACTAGAGTTGGTAATTGGCAAGATTTATCACCGTCTTAGATAAAAGATATTAAACGGACTTTGGATAAGAGAATTTATATCGCTAAACCTTTGTTTTCTAATAATTTATATTTAAAATATAAAGTTTTTATTAATTTATGTTATCTTACTCATCAAGGTATTGGGCAATATACTAAGTTAAGGGTCACCAAGGTAGAAAAAGAACAGAATACTGTATTAAAAGCTCATGTTTATATTGCAAAACAAGATTTTTCCAAAGCTGAAGAAATTTTGCAACAGCCAGTGACCTTATTAACCAAAGTAAAAGATAAGTTGATAGAAATTGTACAGATGTGTAAACAAGGTTTTGATATAGGTAATAAATTCAAAGAGCTATTTAATTTAGAAACTGAAATGATTATGGCGTATTAATGAAAAAATTACCAATAGTTGTGTTAATCTCTGGGCGTGGAAGCAATTTAAAAGCTATCATCGATGCCCAAGACCCACTGGTAGAAATAAAAGCAGTTATCAGCAATAAATCCAAAGCTGGTGGCCTGCTGTATGCCAAACAAGCTAATATTGCAACGGAGGTGTTAGGCAAATTTACTAGTAAACTAGAATTTGATCAAGCTTTACAAACCTGTATCGATAAATACCAACCTAAACTAGTCGTATTGGCTGGTTTTATGCGTATTCTTAGTCCAGAATTTGTAAATCATTATCAAGGACATATAATTAATATTCATCCATCCTTACTACCAGAATTTAAAGGTTTACATACTCACAAACGAGCATTAGCAGCAAAAGTTAAACAACATGGAGCTAGCGTACATTTCGTCACCGCAGAATTAGATGCTGGCCCAATAATTATTCAAGCTCAAGTTCCTGTTTTAGCTAATGACGATGAAAATATTTTAGCGGCACGAGTTTTGAATGAAGAACACCGTATTTATCCACAAGCTATCCACTGGTTTGCAGAAGGACGCTTAAAGTTATACAAACAACAAGTTTTACTAGATAATCAACCAATTGAGGTATCCAATGAAAATTTTTAATTTATTACTATTAATAGCATTAATTTGGCTTCCCATGACAGCCGAGGCTGTAATGCCTGATCCCGACTGTGTAAAAAGTGAGCAAGAATGTCAAAGAATTGCTGATCGAAAAGAAGCAGTGCGTCAACGTTGCATTGCTGACCCTGAATGGTGTAAAGAAAGACGATACAAAAAACGCCTACAAATGGAAGAAAGAAGGGAATTAAAACGCCAATGTAAAGCTGATCCATCTCAATGTGCCGAGTTAACTCGTAAATTTAAACAACGACAACGGCAACTTCGAAAAGCAGAAAAAAAGAACTTGCAACAACAACAAGCACAATGGTGTAAAGATAATCCAGCTGAATGTAAAAAATGGGAAATAGAGATGAGAAAAGTACGCGAACAATGTCAAGATTTAAAATATAAACTTGTAAAAAAATTCCCAAATAGACCGCATAAAATGTAAATCATTTGTTTCAAATTATAATTTATAGGGGTAATCTTTGTGATTACCCTAACCAATGGTATTTATAATAGAATTTATAAAACCTCTTCGCATGACTTCAATTTCTTATCCTAGAAAACATTATGATTATAGCAAAATGTCCTCTACGAGTTTCTCTCGTTGGAGGTTCCACAGATTTACAAGCTTTTATTAATAAATATGAACGTGGCAGTGTAATTAGTTTTCCTTCTACTCTCTATACTTATATTACCATTCACGAAAATCATACCGATAAATATATCATCAACTACTCTAAAAAAGAAGAGGTTGATACTGCGACAGAAATAAAAAATGATATAGCACGAGAAGCATTAGCTTATTTTAATGTCGATCCAATCACAGTAACTTTTAACACCGATATTTTATCGGAAGGTTCAGGTTTAGCCTCATCGTCATCGTATACTATAGCGATGGTAAAAGCCGTTTCTATGTATAAAGATATTAATCTATCCGATTTTGAAATATGTCGTATTGCGTTGGATTTAGAACGAAAATTTAATCCATTAACTGGTTATCAAGACGAATATGGTTCAGGCATTGGAGGTTTTAAACGAATTGATTTCCATAAAAAACGCCGACCATTATTCCGCTATTTGGATGTAGCATTTTTAGAAAGATATGATATGTATTTGGTTAATACCGGTATCAGACGTAGTTCTACTCAAGTTTTACAAAGCGTTGATATAGATAAAAGTGCAGTGTTATTACCCTTAGTAGATCAGATGGAACAAGCTATTGAGGCTGAAGATTATCAAACTTTTGAAGCTATTTTTAATCAAGGTTGGCAACAAAAGAAAACTACTTCAAACTTGATAAATAATAATCCAAAAATTAAACAAATGGATGATTTATTCTCCAATAATCCGATGATACATGCGGTTAAATTAAGTGGTGCTGGTGGTGGTGGTTATTTCTTACTTTTATGTGATAAAAATATAGATGATAAATTACATCAACAATTTGATAAACTCGGTAAAATAACTAAAATTCGAGTTAGTTCGGCTGGAGTTGAAGGAATTTATGTTTAATGAATTTAAATTTATAGACAAGGCATGCCTTGTCTCTACATTTTACGTTATATTTAATTTATTTAGGACAGCTATTTTGTTCTTCAATTGGGAAGATATCCAAAACTGAAAATGATAATGGTTCTCGACCGGGAATCATTTTCATTTTGACTTCGTAAGTAGTTACACTACTGTCAAATGCACTTGCTACATCAATAGCTGGGATTGATAAACTTCCATCAAATAACGAAAAAAAACCGTGAACTCGTAATGGATTGCAAGCAGTATCAGGAACTTGAGTTGGGCATTCATTGCTGTCTATGCCACAAGAACTTGGATTTTGTTTACATTGTGAGATAGTTTCTTGAATAGCTTGATTTATATTAGGATTAACAATAATCCCATAAGCACCTGGATCAGTTTGACATTTTTGAATGCCTAATTCAGTAGAACCATCAGTATTGTAATCTACTATAATTCCACAGGAACTTGGATCAGCTTGACATTGGGCTATACCATCAGCAATAGAACCATCAGTATTTTGATATACTGTTATTCCGCAGTCTTCAGGAGAATCCTGACATTGTTGACGACCTTCTGCCGTAGAACCATCAGTATTCGGTTCAATCTCGATACCACAAGATTCTGGGTCAGTTTTACATTGTTGTTTGCCTTCTTCAATAGAACCATCATCATTAATTGCTATATTACAAGAACTTGGGTCAGCTTGACATTGGGCAATTCCTTCTTCAGTAGAACCATCATCGTTAGGCCCACGCTGAATCCCACAAGATTCAGGAAACTTTCTACATTCTGCTTTTATATCTTCTTCATTAATATCATTAGTAGAATTAATTGAAATACCACAAGCTTCTGGATTATCTTTGCAATATCTCATAGTTTCAGTTAAAGCGGCATAAAAACCTTCTACATATAATGAATCAGTATTGGTCGGTGCTGGTACAGTGTTATCTTCTTCAGCATATGAGTTAAAAGTAAATAAGATAATACAAAAAAATATTATTCGGTTATTCATAATGGTATTGGTATCAATAAGCTTATTGTTATTAAAAACAATTTTTTGGTAAATGTCAAATATAAGTAAATATTACAATAGTATTAATTCTTAATTAAATATCCTTGACCATATCATAGTCAATTTGCTAAAGTATTTAATATTTTTATACGGAATGACTTTAAATTGGTTAAGTCATTTTTTTAAAAACCATTTGCTCTACTATATGCCAAAACGTATTCTTTACCAAACAGATCATGAATTATTGGTTCTTGAAGTTAAAACTATAATTCAAAAAATTCATATAAAAAATGAAGTTGAGTTTAATAATTATTTGAGTAATGATTCAAAAACTCCAATTTATTGGTTGGTAGATACAGTTAAAGAAGAATATCAAATGACTGTGTTACCACATGTTTTGGGTAAAGATCGCAATGATTTAATTCGTTATAAAAAAAAGCGATTATTTCAAGAAACTTCCTACAGTTATGCGGTTGTGCAAGATCGTGAACAACAAGGTAGAAAAGATGATCAAGTATTATTTATCGCTCTTAGTGATCCTGAATTTTTGCAACCTTGGTTGAATTTAATTTTAGCTTATAAAGTGCCTTTAGTAGGTATTTATTCAGTCCCATTACTAAGTCAGCAATTATTTACACAGTTACCAAAAACGGCGTATACTTTATTAATAACAGATACTCAACCAACTCACAGTCACCCTGGTAGTATTAGGCAAAGTTTTTTTCGCAAGCAAAAATTACAATTTAGCCGTTTAATTCCATTGCATGTTTCAGAACCAGAAGAACATGCCAATTATTTATTAAAACAAATAACTACCACTCAACATTTTTTAGAAAATAATCGCTTATTGCCGGAAAATGAAACATTGTCCATAATAATTTTAACTTCTATAGATAAATGTAAAGCTTGTGAAATTGTTAATTCTAATACTGTTAATTTAAATATTAATTTGATCGATAGTAGAATTTTAGCTAATAAATTTAATATAAATAATAGTGATTTATCCCTGCAAAATTTTATAGCTACTATATTTGTGCGTGGTCGGCAAGTAAATCATTATGCTAAATTAGCTGATAGAACTTATTTAATTCACCGTCGTGGCCGATTGGTTATGTATTTTATTGCTTCTTTAATTTTGATTGGTACAATTATAACTGCTGGTTTTTTTGTCCAAGATGCTATTAAAATAAATACCAAAGGTCAAAATTTTTTAACCAAAGCTAATAATTTACAAGTAGAATTGCAACAATTAAGAACTAAAGAATTACCAAATTTACCATTTAGGAGTGAATTAATCGTTAGTATTGTAGATGTCGGTTTACGTTTACAAGCTAAACATATTTCTCCTAAAGCTGCATTGGTGAAATTTAGCAATGTGTTAAACTTACATCAAAGGTTAAGTTTAAATAAACTGGAATGGGAGGTAGCAAATTCGCCCAATGAAGCTTTTAACTCTAATATTAAAGAATTTACCGAGTCTGACTTCCAACCTAAAAAATATTTTATTGAAGGAATCCGTGTGTATGGAGAAATAGCTGATTTTACTAACTATAAGGATGTGTTGCATATTTTTAAAAAGTTTGTGCAAGATTTAAAACAGTATTGGCAGGTTAAAGTTCTACAACAACCTTATAACCCTAATAGTAAGTTACAAGGACGTTCGGCAGAAACTAAAGCACCTTTTATAATAGAAATTTTTATTCCTCATAATTATCCTCATGCGTCAGATTGATTGGTCAGCTTTATTTACCGGATTAATTGCTTTAATCTTAAGTATTGTGATTGGCATTAGTATAGTTATTGGGGGACAACAATATTATCAGGCTAGCAAAAAATGGTATAAAAAACAACAAATGAATTTTTTAGCATTAAATGAAGAGCGTTTTCGTTTGCAAGATGCACTGGATGTTTTTGATAATTTATACTATGATAGATTGCAACATTTTACTAAGAGTGGTTTTTTTGTTCAAGAACCGAACTTAATAACAGATAAACGCCTAGAAATGTATGAGGAAATTGATAGATTATTTAATGTTAAATTAGCTGATTTACTGTTTATCAATAAAAGTAGTTATGAAATACTGGAACAAAATTTGTATCCCATTCCTAAATTTTTAGCTACAGACCCTCAGTTCAAAACTTATCAAACTCAAATTCATTTTAAATTAGCCTTGTTACATGAAGGCGATTTGTTTAAATTATTGCAAAGAATAGAGTTTCATAATCATAAATTCACTGGTTTATTAAATTTACAAAGCTGTAAGCTTTCTGGTTCTAATAAAAAAATTAATACAAATAATATCTCCACTCCATACCTAAATGCTGATTGTATCTGGGTATGGTATTTATCCACAATATGAATATTTATCTAATTATCCTATTTTTATTATTTTCTCCATTAGCCACTGCTGATGGCTTACAACGTTTGTTTACTAATGCTCAAGAACGATTAGAATTAGAAGCAAATCGGAATAATTCCAAAACTACTGCAAAAGCACATAAAGTTCCCAGCTATATAACAGTAAATGGTTTAATTATTCGTTCTAATCAAGCGACTACCGTTTGGGTGAATAACAGTAGTGATATATATCAAGAAGGTTTTATGGTTAAATTAAACGAAATAGATAATTTAACCACTCCCATTTTTTTGTCAGATTCAGAACAAGTAATTTCATTAAAACCTGGGCAAACTGTTAATATTTTAGACGGAAAAATTACCGATAGTTTTAAGAAAATTCCTCAATTAAATTAATCTTTATCGAACCAATTTGATAAATCACCATGTAAAAAGTCCACTATTGGCATATATTTAGAACCGGAAAAAGAAAAGCTTAAACTAACCATGGCATTCATAATATTAATAGATGCTGAACGTAGATAAACTTCATCATTGACTAACTGTAAAATCTGAAATCGTTCTAATACCAGTTGCACTTCTTCAATGGAAGTTTTGGCTTGACTTGAATATTCACATTGAGAATAAGTTAAGTACATATCTGGATCAAGTATTTGCTCTATACTATAAAGTTCATATTTATAAGGATTGTTTATTTGCCATAACATAACTTTATTACTCAAATAATGTATCATTAAATGAAATATTCCATAGTTGCTAATTAACTTTAATAATATATCTTTAATATCTACTAAACGACTTTTTAAATAATTATTTGGTTGACAGGATTTGTTGCAGTTCTTAGTTTTACTTGTCGACACTGACGGTAAAGGTAAATGTCGAATATCAAAATCTGCTATAGTAAACCCCAAATGTTTATCATCAATAATTGGATGAACGGCACTGATACAGGGTGAGCTGGTCATTTGACTTATATAAGCTGGCGATAAGGTAAAATTTTGACATAAATTTATAGAATAAGGTCGGATTGATAAATCTTGATTACGATAACTAGTATCAATACCATTTTTAGTTAT